>CAZXSM010000024.1:0-1518 GCA_964643255.1 uncultured Lachnospiraceae bacterium | reverse complement strand
AGTTACATTAAAGTATATGAAACGACATAGAAAAGTGTGCTTGTATTCAAGAAAAAGCTATGTTGAAATAAGTATTTTCTGTGTTAGAATTAAGTGAATAAAATGTTTGATAAAAGGAGTTTTTATGAAAAAAGGACAAGAATTTGAAGGACAAGTTGTAGATTTAGACTTTCCTAATAAAGGTATATTAGAAGTTGAAGATAGAAGAGTTGTAGTTAAGAATACTTTACCTGGGCAAAAGATTAGATTTCGTATAACTAAAAAGAGGAAAAATAAGGTTGAAGGCAGGCTTTTAGAAGTTATAGAAAGGTCCCCTATTGAAACTAGGAAGGCAACATGTCCTCAATTTGGGCCTTGTGGTGGATGTTCTTACCAAACAATTGAGTATAAAAATCAATTAGAACTTAAAAAGAATCAAATAAAAAAGCTTATTGATAATGTATGTGATAATTATATATTTGAAGGAATAATGGAAAGTCCCTATGAATGGGAGTATCGAAACAAGATGGAGTTTTCATTTGGAGATGAAGAAAAGGATGGACCTTTAACCCTAGGACTTCACAAAAGAGCTAGATACTATGATGTAATTACAACAGATAAGTGTCAGATAGTAAATAATGATTACAATATAATTTTAGAATATGTGTTGAATTTCTTTACCGAATTGGGGATAAATCAATATAAAACCTTTAGACGTGTGGGTTATATGAGACATTTACTTGTAAGAAGGGCAACTAATACAGAAGAAATACTTGTTAACCTTATTACAACAACCCAATGGGATAGGGAAGAAGATGAACAAGAGGTATTAGAAGATTTGAAAGACGGCTTGTTAGACCTAAAACTAGAAGGAAAAATCGTAAGTATCCTTCATACCTATAATGACAGTATAGGAGATGTGGTCAAAAAAGATAGTATGGATATATTATACGGGCAAGACTATTTTTATGAAGAAATACTTGGCCTTAAGTTTAAAATATCATCATTTTCATTTTTCCAGACTAATACCCTTGGAGCGGAAGTTTTGTATAAGAAGGCGAGAGAGTATGTCTTAGATAAGGCTGAAGACCTAACTAGTGGGGGATCAGATATTGATAGTACTGCCAATAAAGATAAAATTATATTTGACCTTTATAGCGGAACCGGAACAATAGCTCAGATGTTAGCTCCTATAGCTAAGAAAGTTATTGGAATAGAGATTGTGGAAGAAGCTGTAGAAGCTGCAAAAGAGAATGCTCAGTTAAATGGCTTAGATAACTGTGAATTTATAGCTGGTGATGTATTAAAGGTTCTAGATGAAGTTGAGGAAAAGCCAGATTTAATCGTGCTGGATCCACCAAGGGATGGAGTTAATCCTAAGGCCCTTAAGAAGATTATTGATTACGGTGTAGATAGAATTGTGTATATATCATGTAAACCTACTAGTTTGGCTAGGGATTTAGTAGTATTACAGGAAAGAGGATATAAGGTTGAAAAGGTGTGTGGGGTTGATCTTTTTCCACAAACTCCTCACGTTGA
>CAZXSM010000023.1:23333-26343 GCA_964643255.1 uncultured Lachnospiraceae bacterium | reverse complement strand
CCTTTAAAAGAAAAGGTCCATTTCTTATATTATCGAATAGCAAAAGGCATTTCAGGTATACTTGCATATGCACGTGAGGGAGTCCGACTTTGGTTTAAGACCAAACGCCCAAGATATCGGCAACTATGCTTTAAGATAGTAGCTTAAAGAAAATCAAAATACAATTTTCCAATCTCGGCATTGCAGAGATTTATTTGGGTGCACAAATTTAAAACCAATGGAGTATTCCATCATTAAATTTCGGTCTTCCCTTGATTTTCAAGCTTTATTGTATTCTAAACTTATTTAAAATGCATTTTACGGAAACTCAAGTTTAACAAAGGAATAATTACACGTGACAATACATGTGTATAGGGTGGTGAAAATTGTTACTCAAGGGTAAAATTGGAAGATAGGTTATCTAAATTTGTAGCATACATGCCATATAGAAGAGATACATCAGGAAAGTATGTCAGTAAGTAAGATAAAATGATAAGGGCCCTATGATAGGTAAAAAGTCCACCTTAAATGTTATTTGTGTCTAACATTTGAGGTGGACTTGTCCTTTACCATAAAGCCCTTATATTATTTTATAATAGTATTTCTGTAATACGATTAAGATTTCTTATATATTATTAACATATTTCCTTATCTAGCCTACTAAATCCATAAACTGTTTTTCGGTTATCGGCTTACTAAACAGGTAGCCCTGTCCATATAGACAACCTTTACACATTAAGTAATCTATTTGCCCTTTGTTCTCGATACCCTCAACAACAACTAAGTAGCCTATATCTTGCGCTAAGCTAATAATGGTTTTAACTATTGCCTGTGTCTTTTTGTTTTCTGGTAGTTTATCTACAATTTCCCTATCAATTTTAATCATATCAATAGGTAATGACTGTAAATGAGAAATAGATGAAAAGCCAGTTCCAAAATCATCTAAAGCTATGCTAATTCCAAGATCTTTCAATTGTTGTAGACGTTCATTTGCTAAGTTAGGTTCTGTAATAATAGCTGTTTCTGTTACTTCTACAATTAACTTAGTGAAGTCAACATTAGATGATGAAATGATTTTCAATAGGTTGTCAAAATATTCTTTACTCATTAGGGTTTTTGCACATAAATTAATAGACATAGAAAGATTATTCAAGCCAGAATTCTCCCAATGTTTCTTATGTTGTAAAGCAAGTTTAAAAACGTATTGGTCTAATTCCAGTATTTGATTAGTATATTCAGCTACTGGAATAAAAGAATCTGGATATAAAAGCTCTCCTTCTGTGTTTTCTAATCTAAGTAAAGCCTCGGCTCCAAATATTTGTTTACTATTTAGATTATATTGGGGTTGAAAATGAAGTCTGAATTTATGATTCTTAATTCCTTGTTCTATCTGATATGTAGTATAAATAAGGGATTCCTTCATTTCCTTTGAATTGAAATTATATAAATTACTTTTTAATTTTTCTTTGTAATATTCTTTTTTTTGTAAATCTCTTTTATTAAACTTGTGGTCCTCATAATCCATGATGTCTTCTCCGATCGATTTAGGTATATTATAATGATTCGTAAAAAGAGTTAGATATACTAGCATTGTATAATGTTATTGGGGAAAAATCAAGAAAATGGAAGAAAATTATCGGTTTATGACTAGAATATGGAAAATATTGCAAATCCAATCAAAACCAATTGCAATTTACAAAAGAATGATATACAATAAATTACGATAAAACTCAAATGTTAAATAAAAATTAAACGGATATCTAGTTTATAAATTGTAATAGAGAGTTGTAATAAAGAGTGTTGAGATATCACATTTTACCATTTTTAGCTAATTTAGATAGAAGAACATAAAACTGAGGAATATTATGAAAAAACTAAATTTTACAGCATTTATTGTTGCTACACTTATCTGCATTGCAGTAATAGGATTACATATATATTCATCTAAAGAGAGAAATGAAATTCATTTAAATCAGATAGAAGAAATTATTATAGAATCCAAAAAGCAACTTTTAAAAGATACAGTAAACAATATCTATTTAGAAATAGATAGTCTAGCCCAAGCTGAATATTTAAATCCAGAAGATGATATAGACCAACTTGTAAAGGATAGATTAGAAGAAATAGTAAGAAAGCGAAAGTTCTCAGACAACTCCAAAGTCTGGATTTCTGAAATCATAGATTATGAAGGTGGGGATAACTTTGCTATTAAAAAGGTGGATCCTAACTCTCCTGAGACAGAAGGAATGTATTTATCTACAGCTATAGAAGATATACACGGGAATACCCCCTACTTAATTGCATTAGAGAAAATAAAGCAAAATGGAGATGTATTTTACATAGATTATTTTAATGGAATGAATGGACAAGGAAGATCAGAAAAGCTTGTTTATACTAAGCTATTTGAAGAATATGATTTAGTCGTTTCTATGGGAGTAGACTTAAACGATATAGATATGTATGCCGAGCAAGTAAAACAAGAGATTGGTTCCTTGTTTTCACAAACTATAATTCAAGCTGTAATGATCTTCCTCCTTGTATTATTAGTTGGATTTTCATTGCTGTACATATTAACTAAAACATATTTATCTACGGCAACAGACACTTTAACCCAACAAATAGATAGAGATTCATTAACAAACACCTATAGCAGAAACTTTGGGGAAAAGGCACTTAAGGCTTCCTATAAAGAATACATGATAACCAATGAAAGCCCTGTTATTATGATGCTTGATATTGATGACTTTAAGCAAATAAATGATACATATGGACATGATGTGGGAGATTATGCTCTTAAAGAAATAACAAGGTCTATTGAATTAATTATAAGACAATCAGATAGGTTAATTCGTTGGGGTGGAGATGAGTTTGTAGGTATTTTCAAA
Source organism: uncultured Lachnospiraceae bacterium (assembly GCA_964643255.1). Taxonomy (GTDB): domain Bacteria; phylum Bacillota; class Clostridia; order Lachnospirales; family Lachnospiraceae; genus JAAYRG01. Next base: position 23,479 of record CAZXSM010000023.1, on the reverse strand, counting down.
GGCACATATAAAGAAAATATAATGGAACTTGCTAATAAGATAAAAGAAGTTGTTTCTGCAATAAAGATCCCCATAGAAGATGGGACTATCGGCGTAAGTGTATCCATAGGTTTTTCTTATTTTAAGACAAGTGATATGTCATATAG
>CAZXSM010000023.1:0-23233 GCA_964643255.1 uncultured Lachnospiraceae bacterium | reverse complement strand
AAAAAGCTTCCTTTTATTTTAGTCTAAAATCATTGAAAATAGCACATACTACTGATATAATTAATTATAAATAAATGTAAAAAAATACTAGATTTATATAGGTTTACAAGAATAAGGAGGAATTTCATGATTTTCATTTTGATTATTATAGGTATCTTTATATTAGAGCATGTGATAAAAGAATATATTGAAGATAATAAAGAAATGCATAAAAAAGAAGAAATATTTGGTGGCAAAATTATAATTAATCGTTACCATAACAAAGGAGCTTTTTTAAACTTACTTGATAATAATGTAAAACTTGTGAAAGCCTTATCTTGTGTAATACTTGGAATATTACTTGTTGCATTTGCAATTATACTGCCAAGCAAGAAGAAAACTGGGGTTAAACTTGGACTTTCTCTAATACTTGGAGGTGGGGCAAGCAACCTTTATGATCGATTTAAGAGAGGGTATGTAGTTGATTATTTTAGTTTTAATGTGAAAAAACTAAAAAGGATTATATTTAATATATCTGACATATGCATATTTGTAGGTTCTGCCATACTTTTGATTTCAGAATTTCGTGGAAATGATTAAGTTAGAAACCTCTATTCGGTCACAAAAACTTCATAGTATTTTTATTGATTTATTATAGAACTAAGATTATAATGTATAGAGAGATAGTAGCTAAAAGTCTGGAATTGACTAATTAGTCAATTCCTTGTAATTTATATACATATTAATCTAATTAAAGAAATAAAAAATAATTGAAAAAACGAAAACGACCGAAGGAGGGACAAGGGACGTATGAATAATAACAATCCGAATCAAAATAAAAATAGAAAACCCAATAAAAATAATAAGGGCATTATATATGTAATAATAGTAGTAATACTTTTTATGTTTTTGTTTTCTAGACTAAACAATCAACTTAGAGAAGGCACTAACAAAGAAGTTTCATATAATGAATTTTTACAAATGGTAGACCAGGGAAAGGTAGACAAAGTAGTTAAGTTAGTAGATAGGATTCAGATATATCCTAAAGGATATGATGAGAATGATCTTGTTTCAGTGACTTATTATACAGGAATTGTTGAAGACCCTGATTTAACTGACAGATTAATTGAAGCTAATGTTGACTTTTCGGGTGATGTACCTGAAAGCAGCAGTGGAATACTTGAATTTTTACTAGTATGGATATTGCCATTTGTATTAATTTATGGAGTAATGTTCTTCTTATTCAGAGGTATATCTAAGTCCGGCGGTGGCGGTGGCGGAATAGGTGGAATTGGTAAGAGTAATGCAAAAGTTTATATACAAAAGGACACAGGTGTTTCCTTTAAAGATGTTGCAGGTCAGGAAGAAGCAAAGGAATCTTTAATTGAAATAGTTGATTTCTTGCATAATCCAGGCAAGTACACCCGTATAGGTGCTAAGCTTCCTAAGGGAGCATTACTAGTAGGTTCTCCAGGTACAGGTAAAACCTTATTGGCTAAGGCAGTAGCAGGAGAAGCTAAGGTTCCGTTTTTCTCACTAACAGGTTCTGACTTTGTAGAGATGTTTGTAGGTGTTGGTGCATCTAGGGTTAGAGACTTGTTTGAAAATGCCAAGAAACAGGCCCCATGTATTATCTTTATAGATGAGATTGATGCTATAGGTAAGAGTAGAGATGGTGTCTATGGTGGTGGAGGTAATGATGAGAGAGAGCAGACTCTTAACCAGTTACTTTCGGAAATGGACGGATTTGATGGTTCTGAAGGAGTAGTTATATTAGCTGCTACTAACAGACCAGAAGTCTTAGATAAAGCGCTACTTAGGCCAGGTCGTTTTGACCGTAGAATTATTGTAGATAAGCCAGACTTAAAAGGTAGAGAAGATATACTTAGAGTTCATGCTAAAGATGTACTTATGCATGATTCAGTAAATCTACATGAAGTTGCCCTAGCTACACCAGGTGCAGTAGGTGCTGATCTTGCAAATATGATAAATGAAGCAGCAATATTAGCTGTTAAGAAGGGTAGAAAAGTAGTTAAACAAGACGACCTTCTTGAGTCAGTAGAAATAGTTATTGCAGGTAAAGAAAAGAAAGACCGAGTTTTAAACAAGGAAGAAAAGAATATTGTTGCTTACCACGAAGTTGGACATGCTTTAGTAACCGCAGCCCAAAAGGGTTCAGAACCTATTGCCAAGATAACAATTGTTCCAAGAACTATGGGTTCTCTTGGTTATGTAATGCAAGTGCCAGAAGAAGAAAAGTATTTAATGAGTAAGCAAGAATTAAAAGATAGAATCGTAACTTTATTTGGTGGTCGGGCAGCAGAAGAATTAGTCTTTGGTGATGTTACCACAGGGGCTTCTAATGATATTGAGAAGGCAACTAAGATAGCTAGAGCTATGGTCACACAATATGGTATGTCAGATAAGTTTGGATTAATCGGACTAGAAACTGTTCAGAGTCAATATCTAGAAGGAAGAACAGCAATGAACTGTGCAGATGAAACTGCATCAGATGTAGATAAAGAAGTTATGCGAATGTTAGATGAGGCATATCAAGAAGCTAAAAGTATCTTATCTGAACATAGAGAAAGCCTTGACAAACTTGCAGCTTATCTTTACGATAAAGAAACTATTACTGGTAAGGAATTCATGAAAATTTATAATGAAATAGAAGAAGAACAACTTATTAGTAAGGAAGAGGCAAAGCTAATCAAATCTCAAGAAGATGACGAAGATATTGCTAAAGGTAAAGAAGAAATATCTACTATTGATAATAGTGAAAATGATGTTGAAATCCAAGATTATTCTCCTAAACTAGAAGACAAGGAAGATGGATTAGAAGAACCTAATAATGAATAGACTTGATACTTATTATTTAAAGAATAAATAATTATAATAAATAATGGGGTGCGATATTATAATCGTGCTCCATTTTTGACTTTTGTTTACCTAAAACTAAATAGTGGAAAGATATCTACAAGCTGTGGTATATTATAAGTAGATATCAGATTCATTAGAGAAAGGAAAAACATATGTATTTTGATATAGAAGAAGAATTGAAGAAAGTTTCTTCAAAACCAGGCGTATACCTTATGTATGACGAACTGGATAATGTTATCTATGTTGGAAAAGCAAAGATATTAAAAAACAGGGTTAAGCAGTACTTTCAAAGCAGCAGAAACCACAGCGTTAAAATCCAACAGATGGTTAAGAATATAAGTTATTTTGAATATATAGTAACAGATACAGAGCTAGAAGCCTTGGTTCTGGAATCGAATTTAATTAAGGAACATAGGCCCAAATATAATACCATGCTAAAGGATGATAAGTCTTATCCTTATATTAAAGTAACAGTTAATGAAGAGTATCCTAGGGTTTTATTTGCTAGGAGAAAAGGAAAAGATAGAGATAAGGCTAAATATTTTGGTCCTTATACAAGTTCTAAGGCAATTAGGGATATAATAGACTTGATGCGAAAACTTTATTATGTTCGAACATGTAACCGCAACCTTCCAAGAGATATAGGTAAGGAAAGGCCCTGCCTTTACTATGATATAAAACAATGTAAGGCCCCTTGCCAAGGCTATATATCAGCAGAAGATTATCGAAAAGATATAGATCAGGTCCTAGAATTCCTAGAAGGTAACTATGATCCAGTAAGTAAGGGATTAAGGGATAAGATGAATCAAGCCTCAGAAGATCTAGAATTTGAAAGGGCAGCAGAATATAGGGATTTACTAGAAAGTGTACTTAGCATATCTCAATCACAAAAAATTACAAAAACAGATAATGAAGATAGGGATATTATCGCCCTAGCCAGCACTGGTAAGGAAGCAGTAGTTCAAGTATTCTTTATTCGTAATGGTAGACTAATAGGAAGAGACCATTTTTTCCTTACAGGTGTAGAAGGAGAAAGTAAGAGTCATATGATGAATAGTTTTATAAAACAATTTTACTCAGGAACTCCTTATATTCCAAGAGAACTAATCTTAGGAGAGCCTATAGACGAGGAAGAAGTTGGAGTAATAGAAGATTGGCTTTCTACAAAACGTGGGCAGAAGGTATATATTAAAGTGCCCCAAAAGGGAGAAAAGGTAAGGCTTGTTGAATTAGCAAGAAAGAATGCCTCATTGATTCTACAACAAGATGAACAAAAGATAAAACGTCAAGAAGCCAGAACCATAGGTGCTATGGAGACTCTAGGTGAAATACTTAATATTCCGGGTCTTAATAGGGTGGAATCCTATGATATTTCTAACATTAGCGGTTTTAATTCTGTAGGTTCAATGGTAGTTTATGAAAGAGGAAAACCAAAACGCAATGATTATCGTAAGTTTAGAATCAAGACAGTAAGTGGTCCAGATGACTATGCTTCTCTTGAAGAAGTCCTAACTAGACGTTTCCTACATGCTAGAAAAGAAGAAAAGAAATTAGAAGAGAAAAACATTAGCACTAAATATGGTAGCTTTAGTAGGTATCCTGACCTTATAATGATTGACGGCGGCAAGGGTCAGGTTAATGTTGCCTTAAAAGTTCTTAATGACTTAAAAATATATATACCAGTTTGTGGTATGGTTAAGGATGATAAACATAGAACTAGAGGACTTTACTACGATAACCAGGAAATCATACTAGATAAAAGTACTGAAGTCTTTAAATTAATTACAAGAATTCAAGATGAAACTCATCGTTTTGCAATTGACTACCATAGACAGCTTAGGGGTAAGAGTCAAGTTCATTCTATCTTAGATGACATCCCTGGTATTGGACCCAAGCGAAGAAAGGCACTTATGAGGTATTTCGAATCAATAGAGCAGATTAAAAAAGCTTCAGTAGAAGAACTTGAACAAGTACCATCTATGAATAAAGCTTCAGCCCAAGGTGTTTACGAGTTCTTTGACCAAAAGAGCTAAAAATAAAGGCTTATGGAAATTTAAATCACTAGTTATAAAATAAAATAATAAGTGTTTATATAGTTTGAGTATTAATAAAAATATGATATTATTAAGATGTGTATAATTTGAAATGAATAAATTATAGAAAGAGTTATATATCTTATATATTTCAGCTATAATCTATTTATATATAACTTTTAATTATAAAATATAAAAGGGGTTAGCAGAAAGGACATAATTATGTTTTTTGTACAATTATCAAAAGTAGTTGATAAGATGAAATTAGAAGTACTTACACCTGAAGTTGATTATTCGAAAACTATAATAAATTATCCAGATGTAAACAGACCAGCTCTACAACTTGCAGGATATTTTGACCATTTTGATGCGGATAGGGTACAAATAATTGGATGGGTAGAATATACTTACTTACAACAAATGGGCAAAGAAAAAATGATTCAAGTTTTATCTAAGTTGATGTCCAATGATATTCCATGTTTGGTTTTTTGTAGAGATTTATTTGTAGAAGAAGAAATAATCGAAATGGCAATTGAAAAAGATATTCCATTATTCAGAACAGAAAAGACAACGTCTTCATTTATGGCAGAATTAATACGCTGGCTAAATGTAGAACTTGCTCCACGTAAAACTATACACGGAGTGCTAGTAGATGTATATGGTGAAGGTATATTAATTACTGGAGAAAGTGGTATTGGTAAGAGTGAGGCAGCTCTTGAACTTATTAAGAGAGGTCATCGCTTGATTTCAGATGACGTTGTAGAAATTAAGAAGGTTAGTGATGAAACCTTAATAGGAACTGCACCTGATATAACACGACATTTCATTGAACTTAGAGGTATTGGGATTATTGATATTAAAACCTTGTTTGGTGTGGAAAGTGTAAAGGATACAGGTTCTATTGATCTAGTAATAAGGCTTGAAGAGTGGGATAAAGACAAGAACTATGACCGCCTAGGTCTTGAAGATCAACAGATGGAAATACTAGGTAATGAAATTGTGTGTCATAATATACCTATTCGTCCTGGTAGAAATCTAGCTGTAATATGTGAAGCTGCAGCTGTTAACCATAGACAAAAGAAGATGGGCTATAACGCAGCCCAAGAATTATACAATAGGGTTACCAATAACATTATGAGAAAAGCTGAGAAAATTGCAGAAGAAGAGGAAGAATAAGACCTATAAGTTATAGGTATATAATTATTAGATTATAGACTTATATTAAAATACAAATATAAGATATGATATATGATAAAAACTTATTTAAAGGAGACATTTATGAAATATATATTTGGAATTGATGTTGGAGGAACAACAATAAAGTTTGGTTTGTTTGACTCAGAAGGTAAACTTTTAGAAAAGTGGGAAATAGTTACCAATACAGATAATAAGGGTGAAAGTATTATCTCTGATATTGGGGATTCTGTAAATGATAAGATAAAAGAAAAAGCTATAGACAAATCAGATATCTTAGGTATAGGAATTGATGTACCAGGTCCAGTAGTTAAGAGCACAACAGTTTTAGAATGTGTTAACTTAGGTTGGGGCCTTAAACATGTATCTAAAGAATTAGGAGATTTATTAGATATAGAGGTTAGAGTAGGTAATGATGCAGATGTTGCCGCTTTAGGTGAAATGTGGCAAGGTGGCGGAAAAGGTTTTGATAGCATTTTCATGGTTACTTTAGGAACAGGCGTTGGTGGTGGAGTTGTTGTTGATGGTAAGATAGTAACAGGAAGCCATGGTACAGCAGGAGAAATAGGCCATGTTACTGTAAATACAGAAGAAAGCCTTGTGTGTAACTGTGGAAAACCAGGATGCTTAGAACAATATGCTTCAGCAACTGGAATTACTAGACTTGGCAATGAATTACTAGAAAAATCTAATGAACCATCTAGTCTAAGAGATTATGATGAACTCTCTTCTAAAGCAATCTTTGATGAAGCTAAAGCAGGGGATAAACTTGCTCTAGAACTAGCAGATGAATTTGGTAGAGTTTTAGGTCTTGCCCTTTCTTTTGTTGCTTCTTTAATAGATCCAGAGATATTTGTAATTGGAGGCGGAGTATCTAAAGCTGGAGATATCATAATTGATCTTACAAAAGAGCACTATAAGAATAATGTAATGAAATCAATAAAAGATACTGAGTTCAAAATGGCTGAACTTGGTAATGATGCAGGTATATATGGATGCGCTAAGATGGTAATAACAGATTAAACTGTGTTTTCTTAGTACATTTATTAATATAGGAGGGAATCTTATCTTAAATAATAAAGAGAAATTTTACCAAAAACTAATAGAAAAAGTTGAAAAGACACAAGTATTAAAAGATGAGCCTCTATCAAACCACACATCATTTAAAGTTGGTGGACCAGCATGGTTTGTGGTGATTCCGAAAACAATAGAAGAGATTATAGATACTATAAATTTGTGTAAAAACATTAATATATCCTACTATGTGATAGGTAATGGAAGCAATCTACTTGTAGGTGATAAGGGATATGATGGAGTAATAATTAAGATAAATGGAGAATTTTCCAAGGTTAATATAAGTAAGTATTCAGAAGAAGACAATACATATCTCGTAAGAGCAGAGGCTGGAATATCCCTTTCTAAATTGGCAGATAAGATTGCCGAGGAAGAACTTAAGGGATTTGAGTTTGCTTCAGGGATTCCAGGAACTGTAGGTGGAGCAGTTACCATGAACGCCGGTGCTTACGGTGGCGAAATAAAAGACTGTATCTATAGTGTAACTGTCTTGGACCAAGATGATAATTTAAAGAAGTTATATAAAGATGATTTGGAATTAGCTTATAGGTCTAGTGTTATTCAAAAAAAGGGATATGTGGCATTAGAAGCAGAATTCATCTTTGAAAAAGGTAATTATAAAGAAATAATTGAAAAAATGACAGACCTCAATAATAGAAGAAAAGAAAAACAACCTCTAGAACATTATAGTGCAGGAAGTACATTTAAACGGCCAGAAGGTTACTATGCTGGCAAATTAATTATGGATAGTGAACTTGCTGGATATTTAATTGGTGGTGCCCAAGTATCAACAAAACATTGTGGTTTTATAATCAATACTGGTAAGGCAAGCGCCAAGGATTTACTTGATTTAATAGAATATGTTAAAGAAGTAGTATATAATAAGTATGGTGTTGAATTAGAGAGAGAAGTCAAGACCTTGGGTAACTTTTAATCTATATGATTAAGGAGGGCTTATGAGACTAGTTATAGTTACAGGTATGTCTGGTGCAGGCAAGTCAAGTGCTCTAAAAATGCTAGAAGATGCTGGATATTTTTGTGTAGATAACATTCCTATTCAACTTATTCACAAGTTAGTAGTTTTAGCGGCTGGAGATACAAAAGAATTTGATAAAATCGCTCTTGGAATCGATATACGTAGTGGTCAGGCTCTAGATGAACTTGATGAAATTTTAGATGCTACTCTTAAAGAGGGATATAATTATGAAATCCTATTTTTAGAAGCCTCTACAAAGGTTTTGGTAAAAAGATTTAAAGAAACCAGGAGAAACCATCCTCTTGCTGTCAACACAAGATTAGAAGCAGGGATTGACGAGGAGAGAAAAAAACTAAGTTTCTTAAAAAAGAAAGCTGATTATATAATTGATACAAGCAATCTTCTTGTTAGAGAACTAAAAACCGAAATAAATCAAATATTTGTCTTAAACCAACAATATCATAACTTTTATATTACCATAGTATCCTTTGGTTTTAAGTATGGAATGCCAGCTGATGGAGACTTGGTATTTGATGTAAGGTTTTTACCTAACCCATATTATGAAGATGGGCTTAGACATAAAAGTGGTAATGATCAAGAAGTAAAAGATTATGTTATGGAATCAGAAGTAGCAGTAACATTTTTGAATAAATTAGAAGATATGATTAGATTTTTAATTCCACATTATATTGATGAAGGAAAGAACCAGCTTGTTATATGCATTGGTTGTACAGGAGGAAAACATCGTTCTGTAACACTAGCTAATGAGCTGTATGGTCGTTTGAGTGAATTAGAATATGGATTAAAAGTAGAACATAGAGATATAGAAAAAGATGCGAGGAGATAAAAATGTCATTTTCCAGTGATGTTAAGCAAGAGTTAGAAACTCGTACGGACTCTGCCCGGCATTGTAGGATTGCAGAACTAGCAGCTATTATTAGTATGTGTGGAACTATCAAAATAAGTCAATATAATAGGTATATACTTAGAATACACACTGAAAATCCAGTAGTTGCAAGAAAAAGCTTTACATTAATAAAGAAAACATTTAATATAAGTACAGAAATACTAATAAGGACTTATCATGGTAATCCTAATAAGGTATATCAATTACTTGTTATGGATCATGATATTACTTTAAAAATTTTACAAGCTACCAAGCTGATTGATCAAAATTATGAGATCAAAGAAGACTTTTCCCTTGCAAGTAATCTAGTAATACAAAAAACTTGTTGTAAACGTGCATTTATAAGAGGAGCATTTTTGGTTGCAGGTTCTATAAGCAACCCCAAGAAAGATTATCATTTCGAGATTGTTGTTCCTTATTTAGAAAAGGCAGTACAACTACAAGAAATCATGAAAGTGTTTAATCTTGACGCAAAAGTTATAAAGCGGAAGAGAAGCTTTGTAGTATATATAAAAGAAAGTGCTCAAATAGTAGATGTTTTAAATGTTATGGGTGCACATGTTGCTCTCATGAAGTTTGAAAATGTCCGAATATATAAAGGCGTGCGTAATTCAGTTAACAGACAAGTTAATTGTGAAGCGGCCAATATTAGTAAAACTATAAAGGCAGCAACTAAACAAATTGATGATATAATGTACATTAGAAAACATAATGGTTTCGACATGCTTTCTGATGGTTTAAAAGACATTGCTCAGTTGCGAGTTGAGTATCCTGATGCTACTTTGGCAGAGTTGGGGGATATGTTAAGTCCCACACTTAGTAAGTCCGGTGTAAACCATAGATTAAGAAAGATTGGTAGAATTGCAGATAGCTTAAGGGAACAAAAGGAGGAAGTAAGTAATGATTAAGAAAGATATTAAGGTACAAATTCCTAGTACTATGGAGGCTAGGCCAATAGCCTTGGTTGTTCAAGTAGCTAGTCAGTTTCAAGCAGATATATTCGTTGAAACTAACAACAAAAAAATTAATGCTAAAAGTATAATGGGCATGATGAGTTTAGGAATTGCTACAGGAGAAGAAATTACTATAGTTGCCGATGGTCCTGACGAGGAAGAAGCTATTAAGGAAATGGAGAAGCACTTAAGAGGCTAAGGTTAACTTCTAGACAATAAGTATTAAGATATCAAGAAGTAATCACTATGAAGGCAATTATCTTATGAAAAACTATATGGGGACGGATAGAAGTGTTTGTTATTATGAGCAAGACAATCATAATAGCGAACGCTTTTTCCTTTCAAGAGAGATTCTCATAAGATTTAATACAAAAGTAACAATTTACCCATAATAATATCATATAATAAAGGGGAATAAATTGTTCATAATAAAACTTAGGAGGTTTTCTAATATGAAAAAAACTAATAATAATCAAAAACGAAAACCTGCACAAAGATATAAGTCAGGACATAACACCTCTTCTAGGACAAACATGAATAAGAGGACTAAAGTTGATAGAAATGCAATTAATTCTAGACAAAGACAAGTAGCAAAGTCTAGGAGCCAAAACAAGAAAAATCTTAGAATCATACTATTTCAAATTATGATATTAGGCTTATTACTTATAGGTCTATTGGCAATTGTATATAAGGGCCAATTTAATTTGGAATTTTTTACTAAGGAGAATAGCTCTAATAATATAAATAATAACCATGGCAGTAAGAATCCAAAAGACAACCAAGGAGATCAAGGTAATCAAGGTGATGATGAGGCTGCCATATTAACCACAATCAAAAAAGAAACAGATAAGGTTATAGAAGAAAGCAAACAACTCAGCTCTATGTATTATTATGATGAAGCTCTAGCAAAGATAGAGGAATATAAAAGTACTTATGATTCTGCCTATCTAGCTTCATATGGCCCAAATAAAGACTTACTAGAAGCTAAGTCTAATCTTGAGACCATCATAAATGAACTAAGGCCTTTTGGTGCTTATTCACAAGTTGAACAAGTTCATCATATTTTCTTTCATTCCTTAATAGTGGATACTGACAAAGCCTTTGATGGAGATAGTGATGCTAACGGATACAATTATTATATGACTACAGTATCTGAGTTTAAAGAAATGATGAGACAAATGTATGAAGATGGCTATGTTTTAGTAAGCATGAGTGACCTTGTTGCTCCTGTGGAACAAGAAGACGGTAGCATAAAAATGCAAGCCGGTGACTTAAGGCTGCCGGCAGACAAGAAGCCTTTTGTATTATCTCAAGATGATGTAAACTATTATGATTATATGCAAGGCGATGGTTTCGCTAGTAAGATAGTAATAGATGAAGATGGAAGACCTTCTACTGAAATGATTTTAGATGACGGAACAAGTTCTATTGGGGACTACGACATAGTTCCTATAATAGAGAGTTTTCTAGAGGAGTATCCAGATTTTTCATACAAAGGTGCCCGAGGAGTTTTGGCCCTAACAGGATACGAAGGAGCCTTAGGTTATAGAACTAACGATTCAAGCTCTCCTACATATGAAGAAGATAAAAAGGCTGTTATGGAAGTTGCTAGGATATTAAAAGAGTGGGGCTGGGAATTTGCTTGTCACTCTTGGGGACATCGTAACATGGATAAGTACAATTATAACTTTCTTGTTAGTGATACAAATAGGTGGCTAGAAGAAGTGGCTTCCCTTGTTGGTCCTACCAATATATACATATTCCCATATGGTATAGATATTGAAGATACAGAGGTATATAGTGGTGAGAAATATAATTATTTAAGAGAAAAGGGATTTTTGTATTTTAATGGAGTTTATAAAGCACCTTGGATGCAACGAACAGCCGATTATGTAAGAATGACAAGAAGGCCACTTGATGGCCAGGCTATGCTACAATTCCCAGAAAGACTTGTAGATTTATTTGATTTAAGCAAAGTGATTGATCCCTCAAGACCACCTTTGAGATAAAATTAAATGATAAATTTACTTGGGAGCTAAAATACATTATGATAGAATAAAGCAAGATACTTTTTAAATTAAGATGAAAGCTACTTATTAATAATAGATTAGTTATTTTAAAGGAATGGAAGTTATGAAGTTCACTCATTTACATGTACATACAGAATATAGTTTATTAGATGGTTCTGGAAAAATCGATGAGATGGTTGCCAGGACTAAAGAACTTGGCATGGATAGTTTGGCAATTACGGACCATGGTGAAATGTATGGTGTAATTGATTTTTATAAGGCCTGCAAAAAACAAGGAATTAATCCTATACTAGGGTGTGAGATATATGTTGCACCTAAATCCAGATTTGATAGGGAACCAGGAGCATCAGAGGACCGCTATTATCACCTAGTATTATTAGCAGAGAATAATATAGGATATCAAAACCTAATGAAAATTGTTTCTATTGGTTACTTAGAAGGTTTTTATTATAGACCAAGGGTAGACTACGAAGTATTAAGCAAATATAGTCAAGGTATTATAGCCCTAAGTGCTTGTCTTGGAGGAGAGATCCAATCTAATTTATTGAAGGGACTCTACGATGAAGGAAAGAAAGCAGCTTATAGGCTTAATGAAATATTTGGTCAAGATAATTTCTTCTTAGAGCTTCAAGATCACGGTATCCCAGAACAACAAACCGTTAACCATAATTTAATTAGACTTAGTGAAGAAACAGGGATTCCATTAGTTGCTACTAATGATATCCACTATACCTATGAAGAAGATGCGGAAGCTCACGATATACTCTTGTGTATTCAAACACAAAATAAAGTCTCTGATGAAAATAGGATGAGATATGAAGGTGGACAGTATTTTATAAAGTCACCTGAACAAATGTATCAATTATTTCCTTATGCAACTGGGGCATTAGAAAACACTCAGAAAATAGCTGATAGATGTAAGGTGGAAATAGTTTTTGGAGAATACAAATTACCTGAGTTTGATGTTCCAGAAGAATATACATCTCTAGAATATTTGAGATTTCTTTGTAACAAAGGTTTGAAGTCTCGGTATAAGGAAATCACTTCTGAAATACAAGAAAGATTAGATTATGAAATTAATACCATTGATAATATGGGTTTTGTAGATTATTTTATTATAGTATGGGACTTTATTAGATATGCCAAAGACAATGATATTATGGTTGGTCCAGGTAGGGGGAGTGCAGCAGGAAGTCTAGTAGCTTATTCTCTAGGTATTACTAATGTTGACCCTCTAAAATACAATCTCTTGTTTGAACGTTTTCTAAATCCAGAACGTGTAACAATGCCCGATATAGATATTGACTTTTGTTATGAGAGAAGACAAGAAGTTATAGAATATGTTGTAGAAAAGTATGGTGAAGATAAGGTTGCACAAATTATTACCTTTGGAACCATGGCTGCAAGGGCAGTTATAAGAGACGTAGGAAGGGCCCTTGATTTAAACTATTCTACATTTGATAGAGTGGCAAAGATGATTCCTCAAGAAATTGGAATCACTATTAATAAGGCTATAGAAATCAATCCTGAATTAAGGTCTTTGTACAATAGTGATGAGGATATTAAATATCTACTTGATATGTCTATGAGATTAGAAGGCTTACCAAGACATGTATCTACCCATGCAGCAGGGGTGGTTATTAGTAAGGAACCTATAGTTGAATATGTTCCTTTATCAAAGATATCTGATGGTGCAGTAACCACACAATTTTCTATGAATACCTTAGAAGAACTTGGCCTTCTAAAAATGGATTTCCTAGGACTTAGAACTTTAACAGTTTTACAAGATTCTACTAATTTGATAAACAAAAGTTTACATAAAGAAGATAAAATAAATATTGACCAAATAGAATTTGATGACCTAAATGTATATGATATGATAGCTAGTGGAAAAACTGTAGGAGTCTTCCAATTAGAGAGTGCTGGAATGACAAGTTTTATGAAAACTTTAAAACCTACTTGTTTAGAGGATGTTATAGCAGGGATTGCCCTTTATCGTCCAGGACCTATGGATTTTATACCTAAATATATTGAAGGTAAGAATAATCCTGAGTCAATTACTTATGAATGTAAAGAACTTGAACATATTCTTGCACCAACTTATGGTTGTATAGTATACCAAGAGCAAGTTATGCAAATAGTACGAGATCTAGCAGGCTATAGTCTGGGACGTTCTGACTTAGTTAGAAGGGCCATGTCTAAGAAGAAATTAGACGTTATGGAGAAAGAACGCCAGAACTTTATATATGGTAACCAAGAAGAAAATATTCCAGGATGTGTTAATAATGGAATTTCTGAAAAAGTAGCTAATAATATATTTGATGAGATGACTGACTTTGCTAAATATGCATTTAATAAATCTCATGCAGCAGCTTATGCTGTACTTTCCTATCAAACAGCATATTTAAAATACTATTATCCTACTGAGTTTATGGCAGCTTTAATGAATTCAGTTATAGATAATTCAAGTAAAATTGCCCTTTATATAGAACATTGTAGACAACTTGGACTTGAAATACTTCCTCCAGATATTAATAATGGAGAAAGTAGGTTTTCAGTTTCAAGCAACAAAATTGTATATGGTTTATCTGCTATAAAAGGAGTAGGTAAATCAGTAATTGATGGAATTGTAGAAGAAAGAGAAAAGAATGGGCAGTTTACTAGCCTAAGAGATTTTGCCACAAGATTATCAGGTAAGGAAGTTAATAAAAGAACAATTGAGAGTTTTATAAAGGCTGGAGCACTTGACAGTCTTCCAGGAACTCGCAAGCAACTAATGATGATTTATGTTCAAATACTTGATGATGTTGCACTAGAAAAGAAAAACAATTTAAGTGGTCAAATGTCATTCTTTGATTTTATGGAAGATGATCAAAAGAAGATCTATCAAGATACTTATCCTGATGTGGGTGAATATACAAAAGAAGAAATCCTTTCATTTGAGAAAGAAGTTCTTGGGATTTATGTTAGTGGACACCCACTAGAAAGCTATAATTCTCTAATTGATAAAAATATATCTGCAAGATCTACGGACTTTATGTTAGATGATATTACTAACGAGGCAAAAGTTAAGGATGGTAGAGTTGAAATTATTGGCGGATTAATTACTAATATAACTAGGAAATCAACAAAGAGGAATGAGTTAATGGCTTTTATTACTATCGAAGATATTGTTGGTAATGTTGAGGTAATTGTATTCCCAAGACAGTATGAAAGATATAGAGAAATAATCAATGAAGAAGCAAAAGTATTTATAAAAGGCAAGGTAACTGTAGAAGAAGAAAAACCTGCAAAAATCATCTGTGAGGATATGGTTCTTTTTGATGATGTCCCTAGAGAAGTGTGGGTTAGGTTCAAAAATAAAGATGTATTTTTAAATGAAGAAAATAATTTATATAAGTTAATTAATGACTATGAAGGTAAGGACCGTATAATTATATACTTAGAAGATGAAAAGGCAATTAGGCCGTGTCCATCTACTAAAAATATTAATGCAGCTACAGAAATTATCAGCATATTAAAAGATAATTACGGCCATGCTAATATACAAATTACAGATACAAAGTTATAGGGTGGAAAAATAAGGAGGATGGATAATGAATAAAAAAGTAAAGACAATCGGAATTCTTACTAGTGGTGGAGATGCACCTGGAATGAATGCAGCAATTCGTGCAGTAGTTCGAACAGCTAATCAAAATGGTATAAAAACAAAGGGAATAATGAGAGGTTTTGTTGGCCTTTTAGAAGAAGATATACATGACATGGATAGCAGAACTGTATCAGATATAATTCAACGTGGTGGTACAATGTTATATACTGCTAGAAGTGAGGAATTTACAAATAAAGAAGGTCAAGACCGCGGTGCAGAAATATGTAGGAAAAATAATATTGATGGAATTATAGTAATTGGTGGTGACGGTTCATTTCGTGGTGGACAGCAATTAGCCAAAAGAGGAATAAATACAATATGCATACCAGCTACTATAGATTTAGACATTGGCTGTACTGAGTATACTATTGGTTTTGATACAGCAGTAAACACAGCCATGGAAGCAATTGACAAGGTAAGAGATACTTCCGCTTCCCATGAAAGAGTTAGTATAATTGAGGTTATGGGTAGAAAAGCCGGATATATTGCTCTTTGGTCAGGTATTGCAACTGGTGCAGAAGATATACTTATGTATGAGACAAAACACAAAATTGACGAAGACCAACTTGTTGCAAATATAATTGATAAAAGAAAGATTGGCAAGAAACATAATATTGTTATAAATGCAGAAGGTATTGGCAATTCTTACGAACTAGCTGAAAGAATAGAAGCAGCTACAGGAATTGAAACTAGGGCAACTATTATTGGACATATACAAAGAGGTGGAAGTCCATCTTGTAAAGATAGGGTTCATGGTTCAGCAATGGGTGTAATGGCTGCCAAGCTTCTAGTTGAAGGTGAGACTAATAGGGTTGTTGCTTTTAAGGATGGTAAGTATACCCACTACGATATAGATGAAGCCTTAAATATAAAAAAGGGAATTAGTCCACTCTTATATGAAATGTCTAAAAACCTTTCCAGATATAGCTAAGACAAGATAAAGAAAATTATAATAAGTATTTGATTTAAGGACTTTTCGATATTGGCAAAAACTTTAACAATTAGAGTTTTACTAATATTGAGATGTCCTTTGTCTTATAAATGACATAACTACAACTAAGACTAGAATTAGGAGAGATATACACATGAAAAATATTGACAAATTTAAAAAAATTGTATCTTACTATAAACCCCATAAGAAGTTATTCTTTGCAGATATGTTTTTTGCTTTAATTGCTGCATTAATTACTCTTATATATCCACTAATAGTAAGATATATAACCAATGATATATTGGTAAACTATGAAATCTCAGAAGCTGTTAACAAAATAATTGTATTAATAATTGCAATGATTGCTTTGGCAGCTTTAGAATATATAAGTAATCATTTTGTTACCTATAAGGGACACGTAATGGGTACTTTAATTGAAAGAGATATGCGAAATGATATATTTGAACACTATCAAAAGCTATCCTTTAATTATTATGATAATCAAAATACAGGTCAACTACTAACAAGAATAACTAATGACTTGTTTGATATTACAGAATTAGCCCATCATGGTCCTGAAGACCTTGTGATTTCTATTATAAGATTTGTTGGTGCATTTGTAATATTGCTACAGGTAAATGTTCCCTTAACCCTAATAATATTCTTGTTTATCCCAATAATGCTTGTTTTTGCAAACAAACTAAGAGGAAAGATGCGTAGTGCTTCAAGGAAAAACAGAGAACGTATAGCGGAAATTAATGCCGGAGTAGAAGACTCTCTAGCGGGAATTCGTGTAGTAAAATCATTTGCAAATGAAGAGTGTGAAATTGATAAGTTTCACCAAGGCAATGATAACTTTGTGGAAAGTAAAAGAAACTACTACTATTATATGGCTGAGTTTCATTCAGGCCTTGGTTTATTTATTAACCTTATGAATGTAGCTGTAATAGCTGGTGGTGCTATATTTATGGCAAATAAAATCATAGTATTAGCTGATTTTATAACATTTATGCTTTATATAAATAATATAATAGATCCTATTAGGAAACTTATAAACTTTACTGAACAGTTTCAAAATGGAATCACAGGATTTGAGCGTTTCCTAGAGGTTTTAGAAGAAGATCCAGATATAGTGGATAAAAAGGATGCAATAGAACTAGACAATGTTCAAGGTGGGTTTGAATTTAAAGATGTTTCTTTTCAATATAAAGGAACAAATGAGCCGGTTTTTCAAAATCTTAACCTGAAAGTTGAACCTGGTGAGTATTTAGCCCTTGTAGGTACATCAGGTGTAGGGAAAACTACACTATGTAACTTGATACCAAGGTTTTATGATGTAACTAGTGGAAGTATAGCTCTAGATGGAGTTGACATTAGAGACATTAAGTTAAAATCTCTTAGAGACAAGATAGGTATAGTACAACAAGATGTTTATTTGTTCACAGGGACTGTAGCAGAAAACATTAGATATGGTAAATTAGATGCTAGTGATGAGGAAGTTATAGAAGCTGCTAAGAATGCCAATGCCCATGAATTTATAATGGAATTACCAGATGGATATAATACAGATATTGGGCAAAGAGGAGTAAAACTATCCGGTGGACAAAAGCAAAGACTTAGTATTGCAAGAGTATTCTTAAAGAATCCTCCAATATTAATATTTGATGAAGCAACATCATCATTAGATAATGAAAGTGAAAAGATTGTACAAGAGTCCTTAGAAAAACTTGCAAAAAATAGAACTACATTTGTAATTGCTCATCGTTTATCAACAATTAGAAATGCAGAAAATATTATTGTAATAACTGAAGAAGGTATTGAAGAAAAAGGAACTCATGAAGAACTTATAAGTAATAAAGGAAGTTATTACGATCTTTATCATATGAACGATAAAAAGAAGACTGAAAATGCTTAAGAATTTAAGAAAATATATAAAAGCCATAAATGGTATTGATACTTATAAAAATAGGGCTTACAATATTAATAAATAGTCAGTTTATGTCGAAATATATTTAAATAGCCCCCTTTTGTTAACAAAAGGTTTTCTAGTAACTATATTTATAAAACGATAAAAAGAAAGTGAGAGATTATGAGTCAAAAAATAGTTTTTTTTGATATTGATGGAACCCTATATGCTCATGATATTGGAGTACCAAAATCAACTATAGAAGCAATTGATAAATTGCTTGAAAATAATCATATACCTATTATAAATACTGGTCGTTCTCGGGGAATGATACCACAAAGTTTGATAGATTTAGGATTCAAGGGTGTAATTGCTGCCGCTGGTGCAGACGTTTCATATGAAAATGAAGAGATTCAACAAATAGTATCAGATACCCAAACAGCAAGAGAAATGATGAAATTACTAGATGAAGGTAATATGGATTATGTATTAGAAGGGCCACAATACATATACTATGATGAAGAAAAGGCTAAAAATTTAAGCGATGGAATGAAAGCCGTTGCTAAATCTGTTGGAGAAGAAAGATTTAGAACTTTCGATATTGATGAAATTATATATAATAAAATATCAGCAACCATAAGAGAAGAAAGTACTATACATCCAAAATTAAAAGAAAAATATTACATGATTAAGCACTCTAATATACCTGTAATTGAAATGGTACCTAAGGGCTGTAATAAGGGTAATGGTGCAAAAAAGATTATTGAATATTTAGGTGTAGATAAAAAAGATACATATGCCTTTGGGGATAGTACTAATGATATAGAAATGCTTCAGTATGTGGAGTATGGAATAGTTATGGGTAATTCTTATCCAGATATATTAGAAAATGCAAAATATAAAACCAAATCTATATATGAAGATGGCATATATTATGGATTAAAGGAATTTGGATTAATTTAGTTAGATAAAGATAGAAAGTTATATACTGACTTAGGTAAAGATAAGAGTTATAATAAATAAACATAAGTAAAATAAATGGGGGAATTAAGATGAATCAAGACATAAAAACAGCAAAAAAAGAACTAGACTTTGAAGAAAATAAGTTATATCTTAATTCCTCATTGGATTTGGATGATAAAGATAAAAGAGATTCTTCACAGTCACAAAACAATCAAGGTAAGAAAAAGGATTATAACTTTTCTAATATACTTGCTACACTTGCCTTAATTGTTCTTGTTCTATTAGTAATGGGAAGCAATTATATTAAAGAGAAAGATTCTATCTCTTTGGAAGAGGTTCAAGAAGGATTTGACCCTGAATCTGCTAGAGACAATACTAGTTTAGACCCAGCCATAGACACCGATACTTTAGAGGATTCACTATATAATAATGCTGGTAACCAAGATAATTCAAGTGATAACTTTTCTAACCCAGGCAAAGAGAGAGAAGGAGATACGGGTTTACTATCGGAATCAATTGGTAATAATGATGTAGATGGTTTAATTATATCTTCTGTACTGGGTTTAGAAATAGATGAGATAGAGAATTTAGACGTTTCATATTACTTAGATGATACAGTTATTAATAGTGATTTGACCAATAAGATAGAGGAAGTATATCTTTTATTAAATTCATTTTCTTTAGAGGAAATTGATAGTAGCAAAGCTGATGAATGGATATATAAGTTTAGTGTTATACCATCTGAAGCATCATCTGAAGATTATTCTTATATAATTCTTTTAGGTGATAACATTAATATAATTAAAGAGGCAAAAAATATTAATCTAGATGATGAAAACCAAGAAATGCTTGTAAGAACTTTTAAAGTTGAGAATATGACAAGTTTGTTATATCAAGTCAATCAAAAATTAAGTGATGAATAGACACATGTAAATTAATTAATTAACCAATAGATAAAATGAAAAGGGGGAATAAGATTATGAGTCCTGTATTGTTATCATTCATAGCTGGATTAGTAACTTGGGGAGTAACAGCCGCTGGTGCAGCCCTGGTATTCCTATTTAAAGACATTAAACCTAAGGTTATGAATGCCATGCTCGGATTTGCTTCAGGAGTTATGTTAGCAGCAGCATTTTGGTCGCTATTACTACCATCTCTAGAGTTATCCCAGAACAGTGGTATGGGTGATAATTCTTGGATTCCTGTAATAGTAGGATTTGCTTTAGGGGGCTTATTTGTTTTAGTTGCTGACTTATTGCTACCTCACGTACATAGTATAGACGATGAGCCAAAAGAAGGTGCAATTGGCGATGTAAGTACAATCAGAAGAAGTATTTTATTAGTTGTAGCTATAACAATGCACAATATTCCAGAAGGTCTAGCTTATGGTGTTGCATTTGGTGCTATTGGCCGAGTTGATTCTTTAGCAGAAGCAAGCTCTGCCCTTATCCTTGTAGTAGGTATAGCTCTACAAAACTTCCCAGAAGGTGCAGCAGTTTCAGTACCATTAAGACGAGAAGGAATGTCAAGAGGTAAAGCTTTTTTCTATGGCCAAGCTTCAGGTATAGTTGAGCCTATAGCAGCAGTATTAGGAGCCCTACTTTCAACACAAGTTCAAACCCTTTTACCTTATGCACTATCATTTGCAGCAGGTGCCATGGTTTATGTAGTTGTAGCTGAATTAGTACCAGAATCTCAGGAAGATAGCCACTTATATGGTCATGGAGCAACAGCAGGAGCAATGATTGGCTTTATGCTAATGACTTTTATGGATATCTTTTTAGGTTAATAATAAAGGAAGTCTGACAAAAGGGATCTTTCATTTGATTAGTTTAATCAATGAAAGATCCCTTTTGTTATGTTAAATCTTACTCAATTTCTTCTTCTTCGTTTTCTTCGATATCTGAGCTATCATCTTCACTATCAGAAGTATCTTCTTCAATATCTTCAGTAGCTACAGAGTCAACTTCTTCAGTAAGCTCATCAATTTCATCTGCTTTATCAGTAGCCATATCGTCACTTGCTTCTTTATCTTCCTTCTTGTCTGTCAGGTCAGAGTTAGTAATATTAATTGAAACATATTCTCTTGTGACTTCATCTTCGCTTAATTCTTCTGCATCATCTTCTGATAAATCATCATAAAAATCCTCATCGAAATTATCATCAAAATCGTCAAAGTCATCTGTATAATCCTTATTAATAAAGTTTTTATACAAATAATAAGCTCCCATTGCAACACCTGCAACAGCCGCAGAACCTAATAAGAACTTACCCAATTTCCCTTTCTTTTTCATAATACTATCAATCCTTTCGCTTGTTATAAGTTAAAGTTTTCTTTTATTATTATATTATACATAGAGTAACATATTACTGAAAAACAGATAACAAATTTCTTTTTAAACTATATATAATAATATGCACATCTACTAGCATATTAATACTATAAGTTAGAAATTGTTAGTTATGTCTATATCAGCATTATAAGGTATTTCATCTTGAAATAAAAGGCCAAATGGAAAATTTTATAAAAATTACATAATTGAGATTTTATATGCCTTAATAAGGTATGATATAATAACACTCATATGATTTAAATGATTATGTGAAAACACAAGAATAAAAATATAAATATATAGAAAAATTAATAAAACAATATATAGAATGGAGATTTACATATGATTTATGAAAATATGAAACAAGGAATATTTCACGAAAGACCTAATCGCTTTGTTGCAATGGTTGAAATAGATGGGAAGATAGAAAAGTGCCATGTAAAAAACACAGGAAGATGCAAGGAGCTTCTTATACCAGGAGTAACCGTATATGTGCAAGAACAGGACAAGGCAAGTAGAAAAACAAAATATGATTTAATTAGTGTAGAAAAGGGGAATAGAGTTGTTAACATAGATTCTCAAGTTCCAAATAAGATAGCCTATGATTGGATTAGACAAGGTAATTATTTTAAAGATATAACACACATTCAAAGAGAGAAAACATATGGTAATTCTAGGTTTGATATATATTTGGAAACATTAGATAAAAAGATATTTATAGAAGTTAAAGGGGTGACACTAGAAGAAGATAATATAGCCATGTTTCCAGATGCTCCAACCACCAGAGGAATAAAGCATATTAAGGAACTAACTAAGGCTATAGAAGAAGGTTATGAGGCATATATCATTTTCGTAATACAAATAGAAGGTGTAATAAAATTCAAACCAAATGATATAACCCATCCTGAATTTGGGGAAGCTCTTAGGTTAGCAAAATCCCAAGGTTTAAATATACTAGCTTATGACTGTCAGGTAAAGCCCGATAGAATAAAAATGGCAAATCCAATACCTATTGAACTATAATCAAAAAAGGGGTTCATTTCGTATATAGAAAATGAACCTCTTTTTTGTATAACTTTATTCTGAATCATCATCAGGTTCAATTATAATGTTTTGTTCTATAATCTTACTATTTGTTTCTTTATCTTCATTATCTTGGTCATCACTTGCTCCAGCCACCTTGCCACCAAGAAAACCGGATATTAAAGCCTTAAGATCGATACCTAAACCAGAAGACATTCCTTCTGTTACCTGAGTTGTACCGTTTACAATGTCTTCTATAAGTTTGGCGCTATTACCTTCTCCGTACATTGTGATCTTATCAACTTTAGATAATGGTTCTGCAACATTCTTAGCAATTTCAGGCATTTCTTTCATAATTATTTCAATAATAGCTGCTTCGCCATATTTTTGCATAGCTTCAGC
>CAZXSM010000022.1:19085-26609 GCA_964643255.1 uncultured Lachnospiraceae bacterium | reverse complement strand
TTTTTTGCCATTACTAGGGACAATAGCAATACTTTTACCATGGGGAATCATTGAGCTTCTATTATCTAATATGAATAAAGGAATATTCTTAATACTTCTGGGTATTGCATTCTTTCTATTTAGAAGAATAGTTGAGCCTAAAGTAATGGGAAGCCAAACAGGATTACACCCATTATTAAGTCTAATGAGTATCTATGTTGGACTTCAATTTTCAGGGGTCTGGGGAGCTATACTTACCCCTATATTATTGTTAACAGTAATAAGTGTTGTAAAATCAGGAGTTTTTGACAATACAATATCTGATATAAAGCAGTTCTATTATATAATAGTGGATTTATTAGATAGCAATAACCAAAACAATATAAAATAGGTGCTTTATTTATTTGATTAATAAAAGGCTCTTAATACAATGTTGTTTTGTTAATCAACATTATATTAGGAGCCTTTAGTTTTAATTTTTTATATATAATCTAGAAACCTTTAACAGCTTTATTTAGCTAAAAACTCATCATTAACCCTATCTTGTAAATAAATATTTTTATATTGACTCTGAAGATTTTTATATAACTTATATCCTTCATCTATACAAGCACTACAACCATCTCTTGGTATAGTTATGGCAAATATATGATATCCTGTGTCACTACTTGAGTCGATAGTATCTAGACCTGCACATTTATTACATACTTTAAAACGTTGATATTGTTTTTCCATTATTCCATCGGTATCATAATAAATCCGCCTATCTTGTTCTATATAGTCTTTACCTTTTATATTTTTAATATATAAGTCTTCTTTATTCTCCCATAAATTATATATCTTCTGACTTGTTCTTTTAATATATTCTGTAATGATTTTTGACTGTTTAAGTTTATCTCTATTATAGTCTGGTTCATGTACACCAGAATAGTCCATTCCTGCCATTGCTAGTATTATACCTAAGTTAACATAAGGCAAGGCTCCTTCTATAGAATATCCACCTTCTAGGACTGCTACATCTGGATTTAACCTATGATTAAGTTCTGCATATCCTTGTGCTGAGAAGTTCATACTCGTAAGTGGATCAGAATAATGATTATCTTGGCCTGCTGAATTAATTATTAGGTCTGGCTTATAGTCATCAAGTATTGGCATAACTACATTATCTAGGACATGGAGGAATCCCTCGTCACTTGTACCTGGCGGTAGGGGTATGTTGATATTATATCCATAGCCGCCTGGCCCTCCAAATTCTTCTATAGCTCCTGTTCCAGGGTAAAGAGTCCTTCCGTCTTGGTGAAAAGATATAAGAAGGGTATCTTTATCATTCCAGTAAATATCTTGTGTTCCGTCACCATGATGACAATCTGAATCTATGATTGCTACCCGGAGATTGCCATACTCCTGTCTAATCTTTTCAATACCTACTGCTTCCATGTTAATTATACAAAATCCTCTATCACCATAAACAACCCTGTGAGCATGGTGACCTGGTGGACGGGTAAGTGCAAAGGATTTATCTACTTCTTTATCCATAACCATCTGTAAGCTTTTGATGACTCCACCTGCCGATATAAGATGAGATTCTGTTACTCTTGATCTTACATTTGGTACACAAAAATGTACTCTTTTAATATCCTTTTCATCTGCAACAAGAGGATTGTAGAATTCTATTCCCTCAACATCTTCAATACCTTCTTCAAATAATTGGTCTCCTGTATATAGTAATCTTTCTTCCCTCTCTGGATGAGTAGGACTAATTGCCCAGTCATAAGCAGGGAAAAACACTAGTCCTATTTTATTATTAGCCTTAAGCATTATAGTCGCCTCCTAGTTCTTGAATAAGTCCTGGTTTTATCTGAGCCTTTACTCTAATATCCTTACCTAATGTACGATAACCCCTTACCATGTTGAATGAAGATTCTTCTGTTATCTCTGCATCTATATTGGACTTACTTCCAATTGATAGGCCCTCTTCTTTTACTAAATCTATAGCCCTTTGTTTGGCCATTTCTAGATTGAAATGAGAACTTATTTTTTCATAAATGTTTAATTCCGGTACAGAAAGTATTTTTTTGGATGTATCTACATGCATTGATATCTCCATTGTAGGCCTTGCTAAGGCTGCACCTACAGCATTGGCCACTAGATAATTACTTGGATACCTACATGGTATATTCATTTCTTTCTCAAGTATAGGTGCTAGAGCCTCTGCTGGTCCCCCTATTATGTTAATTACTTCTGGTTCAATCTTTTTACCATGTAATAGTTCTTTTATTGTATAAACAGGATGACTATTAATTTCATCTAGTAATCTATTAATATTGTCTTTAATTACATATGCCATTTTTTCTAGGACTAGTTTAGAAGTTTCATAAATAGTTAAATCAATTTTCTTAGCCAGTTCATTCATTGCTTCCTCGGCCTTATCCTTGTATTCCTCACCATATGAAATAAGTCCCTCTACAATCATAGCATCTGTAGGTGTTGGCTTTGGCCCTCCAAAGGCATAAGGCTTTCCTTGTCTTTCTGGCCCTATTTTTATATTATTATCTACTATTTCTATACTAGAATCGCCACCTATCCCTATAGACACACTATATATTGATCGAACAAGAGTCTTATAGTCTTCAATTTTTATTCCTTGAGGTTCAAACAAAGGAATTCCATCAGCAAGGAAAAAGATATCTGTAGTAGTACCGCCTACGTCTAAAAGTATTGCATCTTTCTCTGTTGGAAGAAGTGCACTTATTCCCATAAAACTAGCAGCAGGACCTGAAAGGTTTGTCTCTACTGGATTGTCTTTAGCTTTATCAATAGTCATAGTTCCCCCATCAGCCTTCAATATAAAGACAGGTGCATCTATTCCTTCTTCTGCTATAGATTTTTTAATATTACATGCAAATTCATTAAATGTACTATAAACTGCAGAATTCAAATATGAAGTATAAACTCTACGTGGAAAGTTTAGTTTACCTGACATTGTATGTCCCATAGTCACAGGGCTGAAGTCTTGTCCTAGAATTTCTTTTATTTCTATTTCATGCTGGGGATTTCTAGTAGAAAACTTGGTCACCACACCACAAGTTGTGATTCCTGCTTCCTTATACCTCTTGATTATATCTTTTATTTCAGATTTATCTAACTTGTCAACTACATTTCCCCTATGGTCAACGTATCCTGATATAAAAGTGTTTTCCTCACCACAGGCCAAATGATCATAAGCCATTCCTGGCCCTGGTTGAATAATCATTCCAACAGGTGATGTCTTACCCTCAACTATAGCATTGGTAGATACTGTAGTACTTAAGTTAATTCGCTCAATTTTGGACTTGTCATGGTTTACTAGTAATTCTCTAAGTGTAGAATAAATGGTTTCAAATAAATCGCTTCGATCTGTGGGTCTTTTTATTGATTTAATTATTCTTCCATCTTCAATTATTACTCCATCAATATTAGTTCCACCCATATCAATTCCAATAATCACTTTGTTCTCTCCTTTAAACTTCCGCAACAAAACTATTTTTTATAGTAATAATACAATCATACCTATAATCAACCTTACGTACTTCTTTTGTTATATTTCTTACTAGTGCATATTGGTCTTCTTTAGAATAGGAAAATGGTATAACTAAGTCAAAAATTAAATTAATCTTTTTCACACCATCTACAACCCTAAAGTCATGTATATAAGATTCAGGCTCTAGTCTTGTCACAATTTCAGTAACCATATCTTGTTTTTTTAATATTCTTTCATCATTTACTTCAATAGGATCCATATGAATTAAAATAAAAATCCCAAGGTCTTCTTGTACATCTCTTTCAATTAAATCAATCTGTTCATGAATCTGTTCTAAATCAGAATCATTAGGTACTTCTGCATGGATTGTTGCCATAGTATTACTAGGACCATAATTATGTACAATCAAATCATGGCTGCCTATAATACCATCATAACTTTCTACTTTATCAGTAATTTTCTTATATACATCCTTACTAACGGATTCTCCCATTAATGGCATTAGAGTATCTTTAGCAACATTGATTCCAGAAACAAGTATAAATCCACCAACTATAATACCTACCCAACCATCGATATAATATCCTGATAGTCTTTCTACTATAATAGACAGGATTGTAGTCACAGTAACAACTACATCCCCTAAAGAATCTATTGCTGTCGCCTTCATAACATTTGAATTTATTCTTTTCCCTAGTTTAGTATTCAAGTATGCTAACCATATCTTTACTAAGACAGAAAGAGATAAAAACATTATGGTAATTCCGTTAAAAAGCACAGGCTCAGGATTAATTATTTTGCTAAAAGAACTTTTAATTATAGTAAAACCAACTTGAATAATTAAGAATGATACAATAAATGATGCTATATATTCAGCTCTTCCATGGCCAAAAGGATGCTCTTCGTCTGCTGGCCTAGCTGCTATTTTCACCCCAATAAAACTAATAATAGATGACCCTGCATCTGTTAAGTTATTAAATGCATCACCAACAACTGATATACTTTTAATAAATATACCTATAACTAACTTTGCTAAAAACAAAAGTATATTGGCAATGATTCCAATAGTACTAACCAAAACACCGTAACTTGTCCTGACATTTGAATCTTCTGTATTTTTATGATCCTTAACAAATAGTTTTACTAATAAATTTGTCATATGTTTTTTCCCCTTAATATTTTCTAGTTAATCCCTTTTAAGTATCTTTTTCTTCTACATGTTCTAAAGCTTGATCTAAAATTTTATAAATATGGTCATCAAGCTGACTATATAATATACTTTGTCCAATCCGTCTATATTTCACCATATTGCAATCTCTTAAGTTTTTTAGTTGATGTGAGACTGTTGATTGCTCTAATCCTAGCAAGTCTGCAATAGTTCCCACTGCCAGTTCTTTATCTTTAATTAAAAGCAAAATTGATAAGCGGGTTGGGTCACTTAAAACTTTAAAAAAATTGCTTACCCTTATAAGTAATTCTCTATTTCTATCATTTTTCATTTAAACTTACCATACTTTCTATTTATATATGAATACTTGCTCATTTATTCATATTATTCTTATATTTTATATTTGTCAAGTATTAGTTTTTTCTTTAAGAAGATATTCTAATATTATTTAATATGTGTTATTATTACTATAATATTATTCAAACATTATAGTAGATAAGGAGCGTATATAATATGAGCACAATCAATCAAGAAGGAAATTCCAATAAACACAAGACTAGTACCCATACTCATAGCGAAAGTACATGTCTTTCTATTGTTCCTATCTTTAATCATTTATCTAATGAAGATATGCATGAAATTTCAAAAACAGTGAAAAGTCTTTCTTATAAAAAGAATGAAATTATATATATGGCAGGTGATGAATCTGATACACTTTATATAGTCAGAACAGGAAGGGTTAAGCTATATCGCCTTTCTGAATCAGGTAAAGAACAAATTATTGGATTTTTAAATCCTGGAGATTTTACCGGGGAATTATCTTTGTTTAGAAAAGGTAAATACGGAAGATTTGCTGAAGCTACAATGGATACAGACCTTTGTACCATAAATAGAAATGACTTACAAGAATTCTTATTAAAATACCCTTCAATATCAATAAAACTATTAACAGAATTTTCTAACAGGATAGATAGGTCAGAACAACAACAAACAAGATATGCAACTGAGAAGGTAGAGACAAGAATTGCACTTTTTATTGCAGAGAGTTTAGAAAATGAAAATGACACAATATTTGAATTACCTATGTCAAAAAAAGATTTAGCGTCTTACCTAGGAACAACCCCTGAAACCCTAAGTAGAAAATTAACTTTTCTAGAAGAAGAAGGTTATATAAAGAGACTTTCAAATACAGAGATTAAGGTCTTAGATTTAGATGGATTATTGTTAGTTTAGTTTTTATAAAATTAATGCCAGAGAGAGCTATATTAATGCTATCTCTGGCATATCTTTTTTATCTTATTTCTAGGATAACTCCTTTAAAGATTTAAGCATAAGAGCAACTATTGAAATAGCGACTGTGAATACCCCTAATATGAAAAACCACCTATTAACACCAATTACTTCTGCAAAAACACCTGATATCATAAGTCCTAAAGGCATAGCCAACTTAGTTAAACTTGAGGTTAATGAAAATATTCTCCCTAAATATTCCTCACTAATCTTTGTCTGATATATGGCATTTAGGACACCATGGTAAAATGGAATTGTAATTCCCATTAAAAATGCTAGAACAAAAAACACTTTAATACTATTAGGAGGTAAGAGTCCCGTTGCAATAAGACCAAAGCCCATGCAGGCTATGGATGTAATAATCGTTCTTATCTTGTTAATTCTATTGCCTACTTTACCCAAAGCTATTGCTCCTATCAAAGCTCCTAGTGAAGATGATATTTCAATTAGACTCGAATGTCCAACAGTACCTCCAAAATAAGTCATTGTTATTAAGGGATATAATGTACCAGTTGGAAAATAAACCATTGCGTATAACATACTTATAAACACTAAAGCCAGCATTCCTGGTTCCTTACGTAGAATATCCCACCCTTCCTTAGCTTCCCTCAGAACATTTGGTGTTTTCACTAAAACATCTGTTATTACATGAGGAATATATACAATACTAGTTGTTAATGCAGCAAATATAGCTCCTCCTATATCTAGTAGGAAGATAATATTTATATCCCATATACTAAATAAAATAGCCGCAACAGCAGGGCTAAACAAGTTTGATGCTGATTGAAAGGTTTGTGAATAACCAGCATATTTTGTTATATGTTCCTTAGGAACAATAAGTGGCGTAACTGCTTGTATTGATGGCTCATGAAAAGCTGTACCTATTGCGCGCACAAATAAAACCACCATGATAAGCCAAACTGGAAGTTGTCCAAAAAATCCAACAATCACCAATACTACAAGAGCTGCTGCCATAAACAAATCTGATATTATCATTATTGTTTTTCTATTATATCTATCTACTAGTACACCAATAAAAGGTCCAAGTATTGCTTGAGGTAAGAAGCCAACAAGTGTTGCAAGGGTTAAAACAAGTGCTGAACCTGTCATGTCTGTTAAATACCATACAATAGCCATTTGGACTACCGAACTGGTGAATATTGATACTGCCTGACCAGTCCACAGAATCATAAAATTCTGTTTCCAATTAAGTTTTTTTAGATTCACTCTACTTATCCTCTTGTTTTTACTTTCTATTTATTTTATCTTCATTTCTTCCGATTATATAGGAACTTATTATAGCAATCAATACTATATGTGCAAATGTAGTGAATATATTACCTGGGAACATGTAGTTCATGATAAGTGCTATTAAAGCCCCAACAATTAAGCTTATTTCTGAATAACTTTTTATCTTTTCCTTATAATTTTTATACATTCTCCATATAGCATATAGAATAGTTGGTATAGGTAAGTACTGCATTATAAGACCCTCCTTCTAACACCTCTGAAATTTTAGCTAATTGCCAAACTTAAGTTTTGTCAATAGGAGTTAGGCATAGTAACT
>CAZXSM010000022.1:0-18985 GCA_964643255.1 uncultured Lachnospiraceae bacterium | reverse complement strand
CTCCGACAACAATACAATACATTTAGCAATTAGACACCTTTTATGTAGTACTGCCTAGACCACCATTACGGGTATCAAGTTCATCTTCATTATCATCAAAAGTTATACCATATTCCACAAAAATCCCCTGCATAAAACCAGTTCCTGCCTCTAATTCCAGCGTCTTACCTTCATTAGAGTCATTAGTAATCTTTGCAAACATATGACCTTGATTATCTGAATAAAAATAATCACTATCAATAATACCTACAGTATTATTGAGTTGTAACCTATACTTAAATCCTAAACCACTTCTTGGATAACACTTTAAGACCCAGCCCTCTGCAATTTCTACTCGAATTCCACTAGGAACCTTAACTGTCTCTCCCGGAGCTAATTTAATCTCTGTTGGACTAAAAAAATCATATCCTGCAGAGCCTTTAGTAGCCCTTTTAGGATACTTAATATTTTCATATATATTCAAGACTTCTTCTTGTTCTGTTTCTGGAAAGGTATCAAGCCAGTCTTTTTTGAACTGTTCTTCACTTACCTTATAAAATTTAGCAACTCTCTTCATCTTTTACCTCTAACTTTCTATCATTCTATGGCTTAAGCAAGGATATCATATAGTAAAGGGACATTTCTTTAACTAGATTCTTCAAAGAAAGGTCCCTTTATCTTTATGGTTTATAAACTACATCTTTATATTCTTCGTTTCTATCAAACCAATATACGGCATAAGGACATGATATCATAGCCTTTTTATTTTCTTTTCTTAACTTCTTAGATAATTCTAACATAAGCTTACCTGCTATTCCTTGTCCTCTTAGAGAGGGATCAACAAAGGTATGGTTAATATTAACTACATTTTCATTTAGTTCAGGAAATGTAACCTCCGCTAACTCTTTATTGTCCTCATCTACTATGAATATACGGTCATCCTCATATTGAAATTTCATATCTCTACCTCCTTACGATACGCAAATCAAAAACAAGAATCCTACTAAGTATATTAATTATCCTTTATTTATTTTAGATTTATTGGGTAGTTACTTGTAAAGCATGCATCACAATAACCTTTTTGGTTATTTATTATTTGACTAAGGTCATGAATATCTAAATAACCCAACGTATCTGCCCCTATTATATCACGAATTTCTTCAACTGTGTTATTATTAGCTATTAATTCTTTGCTATCAGGGACATCAGTCCCATAATAACAGGGGTATAAAAATGGTGGTGAACTTATTCTAACATGTACCTCCGTTGCACCGGCATCTTTTAAAGCCTTAACTATTACTCCACTAGTAGTTCCTCTAACTATAGAGTCATCAATCATTACTATTCGCTTACCTTCAACCATTTCATTCAAAACATTAAGTTTTATTTGTACACTAGACTCTCTCATAGAGTGTTTAGGTTTTATAAATGTACGCCCAATATAGCTGTTTTTAATAAATGCTGTACCATATGGAATTCCAGATTCCTCTGCATATCCCACCGCTGCAGCCTTACCTGAATCGGGTACTCCCACTACTAGGTCTGCTTCAACAGGATGAGCTCTTGCTAGTAATCTTCCTGCCATTTTCCTTGAACTATAAACACTAACATTATCTATTTTACTATCTGCTCTCGCAAAATATATATACTCAAATATACACCTAGCTTTTTTCTCTTGAATCAGAGTTCTATCAGAATGCATTCCATTTTTATCTATTGAAATAATTTCTCCTGGTTCTACATCTCTTATTATTTTAGCATCAACAGCATCTAATGCACTAGTTTCTGAAGCTATAACATAGGTGTTATCTCTTTTCCCAATTACTAGTGGATGAACCCCATAAGGGTCCCTTATTCCTATTAACTTTCTTGGACTCATAAGTACAATTGAATATGCTCCAACTAGTTTCTTCATTGCGTTAGAAACAGCTTCTTCTATTGAATTTACTTTTAATCTTTCCCTTGCAATTATATAGGCTATTATTTCAGCATCTGTAGCTGTTTGAAAAATTGCTCCAGTATATGCCAGTTCATGTTTAAGCTCCTCATAATTAAGAATTGATCCATTAACTCCAATGCTAATTGTACCTTTAGCATAGTGTATTACTAGAGGTTGTACATTTTCAATTGACCTATCCTTCTTAGATGAATACCTTACATGACCTACTCCTATATTACCATGTAAATCTTGTAAACTATCTTCGGTAAAGACCTCACTCATTAGTCCAATTCCTTTATGAGACTCTACATTACCAAGTGGACCCTGGGTATCACTTACTGCAATACCACAGCCTTCTTGACCTCTATGCTGCAAGCCATAAAGTCCGTAATATATTGAGTTTGATACATCTTTGCCATCCAAGTCATAAATTCCAAAAACTCCACATTCATGTTTAAGTTTCTCACTACTTATATTTATATTTTTCTTATAGTTTGAGTCCATTAGTCTATCCCCTTTTAGTCTACTACATAGATTTATATATGTCTTTTAACTCTTCTATTGTGTAATAATATTTACTACTACAGAAATGACAGTTTACTTCTATTGTTTCATTATCTTTAATTATATCTTCAATTTCCTCTTTCCCTATACTAATAATTGCCTTTTCTATTCTATCCTTTGAACAATTACAGTAAAACTCAGTAGGTACAGTTTCTAGTATCTCTATATCCAAATCTCTTAAAATATATTTCAACATATTTTCAGGGGTTTTATATTGAATTAGCAAATTAGTTACAGAATCAATGTCTTTTAGATTTTCTTCTAGCTTACTTATAATTTCTTCTTCTGCAAATGGCATTAATTGAATAATAAATCCTCCTGATACATTTACAGTATTATCAGTATTCATTAAAACTCCTAAACCTACTGACGATGGTACCTGCTCAGATGTAGCAAAATAGTATGTCAGGTCTTCAGCAATTTCTCCCGAAACCAAGCTTGCCTGGCTAGCATAAGGTTCCTTAAGTCCCATATCTCTTATTACATTAATATATCCTGAACCTACGGCACCTCCTACGTCTAGTTTGCCCGCTTTTGTTGCTGCTAACATAACGTTTGGATTGTTAACATATCCTTTAACATTTGCCTTAGAATCTGCTGTTACTGTTATCCCACCTATAGGTCCATCCCCTTTAATTTGAAGGGTTAAGACATCTTTTTCTCCTTTTAACATAATTCCCATCATTCCACCTGCTGTTAGTAATCTTCCCAAAGCAGCGGTTGCAACTGGGCTTGTATTATGAAGGTTTTTAGCATCCTCTACTGTATTAGTGGTTACTGATGCAAATGCCCTTATGCTGGCATCTGCTGCCACTGCTCTAACTATATAATCTTTCATATTATTCTCCTTTAATGTACATACTTCTTATTAGACTGATATTTTTCCCTTGCTATAAAATAAACTCTTTGACTCTCCTTAGTAGGAAGGTCATGTGTAAATGCATCATACACTGCTACAAACTCCATTCCAGCCTCTTCAATTAAAGCCTTAACTCTTTCTATGGAGTATGCTTTTTGATAATGTATTTCCCTAAATCTCCTGAATATCTCAACATCTTCTTCCATTTTTACAAATATAGAAAGATCATATTCATTTATTTGCTCTTCCTTATCATAATAATTTGACCAAATAAAGCTACAATCTTGCCTATCTTCTGCAAAGACATTGTTACTTAATATATTATTGTATTTATACTCTGTATTTAAATCAAATATAAATATCCCCTTAGAATCCAAATAGTTATTCACTCGTTTAAATGTTTTCAACAAATCTTCACTATCTAAAATATAATTCATACTATCACAAATACTAACTACTCCAGCAACAGTACCGTAAAGTTCAAATTCTCGCATATCTTGATTAATATATAAAATAGCTTTGTCCTGATTATCAGTTCCTATTATCTCTTTTTGTCTTGCTATTTCTAACATTTCTGCTGAACTATCTAAACCTATCATATCATAGCCAAGCTTCTTAAGCCTTCGAGTAACATTTCCTGTTCCACATCCTAGCTCCAATATAAGACCCTTATCCACTCCATATTCAACAAGTAATTTATGTAAATATTCTACCCACTCATCATATGGTACATTATCCATAAATGTATCATAAACTTGAGCAAAACCAGTATACGCTTCCACAATTATCACCTACTTACACATTTCTACAACCTTTTTATATTCAAGTTGTCCACCAAATATATCCAAGCTACTGCCAACAGTAACATCAAGATTTGAATTTCCAAGTTTTCTAAGTAATTCTATATCTTTATAAGATCCAACACCGCCAGCATATGTAATAGGGGTCTTGTCCCATTTTCCCAATAAACTTACTAATTCTTCTTCTATTCCAGATGACTTTCCTTCCACATCTACCCCATGAATTAAAAACTCATCACAATACTGGGATAGGTTTTTAAGAGTTTTATAATTCACTTTTTCATTGGTGAATTTCTGCCATCTATCTGTCACAATATAGTAGTCATCATCTCTTTTTCTACAACTTAAGTCTAATACTAACTTGTCTTTTCCTATAGCCTTATTTAATTTTTTTAAATTATCATAATTTATCATAGAATTTTTAAATACAAAGGATGTGACAATTATATGGGATGCCCCTAGTTCTATAAAGTCTTTGGCATTTTCATGGTTAATGCCCCCACCAATTTGAAGTCCACCAGGATATTCCATAAGAGCTAATTTTGCTTGTTTATAGTTTTCTTCATAATATTCACTGTCTACTGGGTTTAACATAATAATATGCCCACCTTCTAAGCCATCACTTTTATACAATCTAGCATAATATCCTGCATCTTTTTCAGAAACAAAGTTCTCATTTGCTTCATTTCCCTTGTCTTTTAGGCTCCCGCCTACTATTTGTTTGACTTTTCCATTATGTATGTCTATACATGGTCTAAACTTCATTTTCTCACCTACTATATCAAATGTTTATTCCGCTTGCTTTTTTCTCATAATTGTAAACGCTTGTTTTATAACATCTATCTCTACTTCCTTATATTCTCCACCAAATTCACCATCTATAGTCCATGGTAATAATTCATCTGATTTAACTAATATATTATCTACAGGTATAGTTATTATTAGGTCACTTCTTAAATCCCCTGTAATTAGATTATTAATAATTTCTTGTAATTCCACAATATTTTTAGGTACTTTGATAAAGATACCTTCTAAGTTACCATCATCTAATAATACGTCTTTTCCTGTGATGCCTTTAAATCCGCCAATTGAATTAGAGTTTGATATCATACCATATATAAACTCATCACTAATTGTACCACCTGCATGAATTATTTCTAGTTTGTATGACTTAAGACTAGAAGGAATTCTTTTGATTCCTTCTAAAATATAAGCCATTCTACCAAGTATATTTTTATTAATTTGCACAGTTTCATAAGATACATCTGTAAATATACCAAAAGCAGCCACATATGTAAAATACACTCCATTAATGGAACCTATATCACATTTAAATGGTTCACCATTTACTACAACTTTTACTGCTTGTTTAGGATTTTTAGAAACGCCTAAATTATAAGAAAAGTCATTCATTGTACCTGTTGGGATATAACCAATTGTTACATCCCTTTTTGATTTCATTATTCCATTAATTACTTGATTAAGAGTTCCATCTCCACCACAACATGTTACTTTATCAAAATCGTCCTGTTCTAGGTATTTTTCTACAGCCTTGCTAGTATCCTTGTTTTTCAAAGTTGGATAAACTGTTATTTCATATCCAGCAATAGTAAATGATTCAATAATGTAGGATAACCATTCTTTAATTTTCCCTGTTCCTGCGGAAGGGTTATATATCAGTAACATCTTTTTTCTCATTACACTTAGCAGCCTCCCTTTTGGCCTGGTTCTTTTTTTTGGTCATTATACCACCAATTCTACCTGTTTCTCTGGCAGTAAGTGACCCCCAACCATTCTCTACAACTCTATCTATAAGTCCCAGCTCTGATGCAATTTCATATTTCATTTCCTCTTCTGGTTTAATATTGTTTAAATCGATTTTTTTCTTTTTCTTAGCCATTCATTCTCTTCCTTTCTGTCGTTTATCTATATCCTTATTCTTACCAACAGATTGGAAGTTAATTCAGTCTACAATCTAATTTCCTTGTTTAGGCTAAATGAGTATATGATTTTTTCCTTGACTTTTTTCCCAGTCAATTGTTCCAATGCTTTCTTGTAATAATCTAACTGAACAGAATATCTTTTTATTAATATTTCTTCACCCTTATATGAGTTTACCCTATCAGTTTTATAATCAAGTAAAATCAAATCCTCATCTTCTTCAAAATACACATCAATAACACCTTGTATTAATATTAGTTCATCACTTTTCATTTTCTTGTTGATCTCATTTGCCTTTAGACCCATAACAAATTGTTTTTCTGTATATAACTTGTTCTTGGTTTCTGCTCTACGCATTCTATCAGCAAGATTACTGTTAAGGAAATTAAGTAATTTTTCTATATCTAATGATTTTATTTCTTCTTCGGATAAATTACCATCATTATGCAAATTATTCAAGTGTTTAATTAATTCCTCTTGATTTCTTATATCCAAGAAAGATTTGTCATCCAATACTTTATGGTATAAACTTCCCCTACTTGCCCCTTTTACTTCTTGGTCTTTTTCTATAAAATTAGGAATCCTACTAATATCTTCTTGTTTACCAATTCCCTCTAGTCTATATCCAGTATCTTCTTCCTCTAACTGACTTAGTCTCTTAAGCTCAGTAACTGTAAGTTTAGCGTGCATCTTAGTTTCTAAGTCATAGGGATAGATGAAATTAATCTGGTCCTCTAGCTCTTTTCTAATGTCTTCATCATATATATATTCAGAATTCCAACTTGTTAATTCCTCTTTTATTTGCTCTTTCTCAACTTCTTCTACAATATCTTTAATTAAGAGGTCCTCATAATTAACTATAGATAATGTAATATCAGCATCACTAGGTATAGATACATCAGAATCAAGTATATAAGGTTTGCCATGTTCAATTATACTTAAACTATCTAGTCTTAAAATTGCTGGGATAAGTAAATCCAAAAATGTTCTTGCCTTAGAAATTTGATAAAAAGGAAGCTCCTTAGTAGTTTGTTTGCAAATGCTTTGCCAATTAGAAATTTCCTTTTCCAAATTTTCCACACTAGCTGTTAAAATCAATTTTTCCTTTGCCCTAGTCATTGCTACATATAGAACTCTAAGCTCTTCACCTAAGTTTTCGATTGTAATATTTTTTTGTATTACTTTCTTTAGTAAGGTTGGAGATTTAACTCTCTCTTCAGGATCTATAAAGTCTGGTCCTAAGCCTAAATCTGGATGGATTAGTATCTTAGCCCTTGCGTCTTGTTGATTGAAATTTTTACCTAAACCAGAAACAAACACAAGAGGAAACTCTAGTCCCTTACTTTTATGTATACTCATAATTCTTACAGAGTTATCACTACCACTTGCCCCATCTGCTTCTCCAAAATCCACATCATATTTTCTTAATTTTTCAATATATCTAATAAAGTGAAAGAGTCCACTGTAGCTTGTTTCTTCAAATTGTAAAGCCTTTTGAATCAACATGTCAATATTAGCTTTTCTTTTTTTTCCTGCTGGCATTGTTGATGCAAAGTTATAATATCCACTATCTTCTAACACTTTTATTAGAAGTTCACTTATAGTTAAAAATGGTATGGCTTTTCTAAATCTGTATAATAGTTTCAAGAATTTATCTAATTTATATGCTAGGTCATAATTGCTTTCATAGTCTACACCCTTGTTTTTTATACGATCAGATTTATTTTCATCTTCATTTTGACAATTATCTGTATTAAGATAATTATCCGAAAAATGAACTACAGCCTCATACATAGAAGAATCAGGATAGTCTACCCTTATCCTTGCTAATTCATTACTAGATATACCCACTACTGGACAACGCATGACTGCTGTAAATGGAATATCCTGTCTAGGATTATCTATTATTCTAAGCATATTTAATACAGTTTTTATTTCTAAGGTATTAAAATATCCTGTTTGGGTTTGAGCATAAGATGGAATCCCTTCACTGCTTAGAACATCAACAAAAACATCAGCCCAACCATGCATAGTCCTAAGTAATATAACTATATCCTTATACTGGGCCTTGCGATATTTTTTACTTTCCTTATCTAATATATCAAGTCCCTTGTTTTCATTAGTAAGTTCCTTTATTCTATCAGCTATAGCCTTAGCTTCAAACTCTTTTTTATCATAACTTCCAGAAGCTATAGAACTACCAAAATCATCAGATGATTCATTAGTAAGTAAAATTATTTCAGTCTTGTCTGAGACATTATCCCTTTCTTCTTTGAAGTCCGCTCCAGGATAAAGTGCAGCCTTATCATCATAAACAATATTGCCTACCTTTTTAGTCATGATTTGTTCAAATATTGAATTTACAGTATCTAAAACTATTTCTCTACTTCTAAAGTTTTGATGGAGGTCAACCCTTTGGTACTTTATTTCTGGTTTTTCCTTATCTTCACACTCTTCATCACAGTCTTCATCTGTTTTATAGTCTTCATATTTTTCTATAAAGAGTTCCGGCCTTGCTTGTCGGAACTTATAGATACTTTGCTTTACATCTCCTACCATAAATCTATTAGGTTTACCATATCGTTCCCTAGAAATACTATTTAATATTGTCTCTTGAACCAAGTTACTATCCTGATATTCATCTATTAATATCTCTTCATAGTAATCTGCTAATTCATCTGCTACTGGACTATATTCTATATTTGCATCTTTTTTATTTACTAAAATATCTAGGCATAAGTGTTCTAAATCATTAAAGTCAACTATATTCCTTTCTGATTTTTTATTATTAAAGGCCTTAGTAAAACTTTTGGTAAGGTCTATTAAAACATTCATAGTCGGTTCCATGGCTTTAATATCTTTTACCATTTCTGCTGGTTCTTGAAAGAAGTACTGTTTTATCGTATCTCTAATAAGATTTTTGTTCTCGTCTCGTATGTTTTTAGCCTGTTCCTTTTTATCAGGACAAACCCAATCTTGCTTTTTACTCGATAGTCTCTTGAATTTAAACTGAGTAAATCCCCTATAATATTCTTCATATGTATCAAGGTCTTTTAAATCATCCAAGTATTCTATATCGCTTAAAACTGCTTCTAAATAAGCCTCTGGTCCATCTGCTTCTCTACATAAGTTGGCTAATTCTTCATATTTCTTATCAAGATCATCTATAATTGATTGTAAATATAATTTTAAGGTTTTCATCCATTGACTGTCTTCCATATCTTCAAGTGACTGAATGTCAAAATCTTTCTTCTTATCATCTAACCACTCCTCTGGCCAAGGGAAACTCATAGAGAAATCATGTAGCTTTAATATTAGATCTTCTATAACTTGATCTGTTTTACCAGATGAAAAACATTCTACAAAATATAAGAAACTTTCATCTCCTTGGTTATATTGGTTTTCTAATAATTCTTCAATAACATCAGATTTAAGTAGGACTAATTCCGCTTCATTAGCCACCCTAAAGGAAGGATCAATATGAATTGTGTTAAAATAATTACGTATTACAAACAAACAAAAACTATGGATTGTAGTAATCTGAGCATTGTGAATTAGCATCATTTGCTTTTGCAAGTGCATATTGTCTGGATCTAGCTCAATTTTTGCTTCAATAGCCTGGCCAATACGCTCACGCATCTCCGCTGCTGCTGCATTAGTAAATGTAACAATAAGTAAGTGGTCAATATCAATAGGGTTTTCTTTATCTGAAACCATACTTATAATTCTTTCAACTAAAACTGCCGTTTTCCCAGATCCTGCTGCTGCTGAAACAAGAATATTCCTGGCCCTAAGATCAATTACCTTTTGCTGGTCTTTTGTCCAATTCATTATTCATCTCCTCCTTCCTCTTTATTATCTTGTTTATTAATTACATCATGTACCTCAGCTAATATTTCTTCATTTTTTAATTGAGGTAATTTGCGGTAGTCATATCCCTTTATTTTAGGATCAAAACCACATATACCATCATATGGACAGTATGTACAGGCTGTATAATTCTTTAATTGATAGGGTGAGACTGTAATTAGTCCAGATAATATATCTTCACCATAATCTTTAACTAATAAGGTCACATATTCTTCTAATTCTTTTAAACTTTCAGTGGAAAGTGTTTTGGATGTTTTGCTAAAAGAACCATTTACATTTGTTTTCACTGGGATTAAATTCGAAGTTACCCCTGCCTTTAACCTAATACTATCTTTTGAAGGACTCTGGTCATCTTCCTCATCCTCTTCTTCCCCTTCATAATATTCCATAAAGTTTTTATCTAAATGAATTATTACTTGGTCATCTTCATTGACAACCCCATCCATCTTTAACTCTTTTAAGATACTTTCCTTTACATCTCCTGTCTTTTCAACAATTGGATCATCTATATGATAATATAAAATTCCCGCAGGAATTATATCTTTGCCAGGATTTAAGTCCTTTACTAACTCAATTGCTGCATTCAAATATATAGCAAGCTGAAGCTGTAATCCATGATAGATAGATAACAAGTCAAAACTTGTACTTCCAGACTTATAATCAATTACTCTAACCATAATCTTATTATTTTCTTCATATATGTCAATTCTATCAATTCTACCATATAACCTTATTCTACTATTGTCTGACAGTGGTATATCAAGGCTTTCCAAGCCATCATCAGGGCTAAAAGAAACTTCAAAGCCAGATGGTATAAAGTCACTTTGGCTAATCTGTTGCTTAAGGGCCCAAACAGTTCTGTTGGTTATCCTTTTTGCTCTACTAACTATGTACTCGTGGCGTTTACTACTAGAAAATATTGTGTTGTTAGGATTCTCTGAAGCCTCAGTAACACTTTCATCTACCCAAGTAGTCTGATTATCTTCAGATAAGTTTTCCCAGTCATTTCCATTGTCGTAGACTTTTTTAGAAAATATCTCTAAAGCATCATGAAACAAGTTACCAATATCTAATGCTTCCAAGCTATACTCTACCCTTTCTTGTAAGTTCAGTCCATATTTCGCATAGTGGGCAAAGGGGCAAGATGAAAATTGCTCAAATCTTGTTACACTTCCTTGCAAGTCACTACCGTATAAGTCTCTTGCAATATCTTTCTTTAAACTTGTTTCTTCATTTGAATAAAAGTTTCCTTTAATTAGGTTATTTAATATGTTTTGTCCCTCTTCATCATCCCAATAAATACTAAAGAGTTCATTCCAATAGTTTGATTTCTTGCTATCTGGATAAATCCTAAGGCCATTAATCAGATACTCTATACCCTTATCAGAACCTATAACGTATTCAGCATTTTCTACCTTTTTTTCTTCATCAATTATTTGTAAATTAGGAAATAATTTTTGTATAACTCCTATAAGATAAGATGGTCTTATTATACTACCTTCTTGGTCTAGTTTGCTATAAGATAAATATAGCCTGTCTTTTGGCTTTGTCATTATTAAGTATAAGTAGAATCTCTCCATATAAGCTTCTTGTCTCTTAGTAGGAGCCATTTCTATATCTTCTTGTGCTAAAATTTCTCTATCAATATCTGATAATATTCCACCGTCTCCTAATTTTTTAGGTATAATCCCATCATTTACTCCCACAAAAAACACAGCCTTGACATTATTTAACCTAGTTCTTTCAATATCTCCAACTAAGACTTGGTCAAGACCAGGAGGTATTACTCCTACCTTTGCTTCACTAAATCCTGCCTCAAGTATTTCAAGGTATTCGTCAATAGAAACCTTTTCTTCCCCTAGTAGTTCCACTAGTTTTTCAAAAAGGTCAATTACTATATCATATATTTGCTCATATTCTTTAGCCACAGATAACATTCCAAGGTCTTCAAATTTTTCCCTGAATTTATCTAGTTTATCTTCTACATTATGGATAAGTATATGATTATATAAATGTACTGTATAATCTTTTACGGTTTTTTCTCTGTCTAATAGAACATCAGATAAAGGAAGAAAGTAGTCTACTATTTCTTGCCTAATTTTATTGATTGTTTTTAACTGACCTTCACCTTGATTTTTATAGGTTTTTTCCCATTCCTTATTCCAGGTGGACTTACCCCTTATACCAAAAGCAATAATATAATTCTCTAGTATATCTAAATCCTCATCAGAGTAATCTATCAATCCACACCTTAAATACCTAAATATACTTTCATAGTCAAAGTTATTCTTAATAACATCAAGAATTGACCTAATCATTTCAACATATGGATTGTTTAATAATTCTCGCTTATTATCAATAAATACTGGTATTTTTGCTTTTTCAAACTCCCTTTCAAGAATACTTGCATATTGGCCTATATCGCCAGTAATTACCGCTAAATCTTGATATCTATAGTTTTCCTCTCTAACCAATCTCATTGTTTCACGCACTACAAAAGAAACTTCCTGCTTGGAATCTTCTGCAACATGAATCTGGATTTCATCTTGGTCTTTTTCATATGTACTATATGGATAGCGAAACAAATTCTTTTCTAATGAAGCTAAAGCAGGTCGGTCTTTAAACCTATGCACTTTATTATTACAAACCTTAGGTGGATAGATAGGGTCTTCTATTTCTACATTATTTTCTCCTGCAATCTTATATAAATAATGAATTGTTTTTTTACTTAAATGAAATAATTCAAATTCTTCTCCTAGCAAACTTAAGTTTTCTCTATCATCTATAGTAAGACTAATTACAACTTTTTTTGCCATTTTCATTAATTTTGCCAATAATTTATACTGGGCAGGTGTAAATCCTGTAAACCCATCAAAGGAAATCACACTGTTTTTTATTAAATTCGAATCTTCTATTACATCACATAAAACATCTAGAATCTCTTCTTGAGTAATATACCTTTCTTCTAAATACTCTTTAAAAGCTTGATAAATAACAGTTATATCTTGGAGTTTATTATTAAGCATAGGTCTGTTATTAATTTTATTATTAATGTTTTCTAAATCTTCTCCTCTTATGTTATATTGATACATTTCAGAGATAAGTGACTTTAATTCATTAACAAATCCAATCTTATTGGCTTCCCTACCAAAATAAAGTAATTCTTCTTTTTTTAGTGTTAGTACTTTCCGTAAAATCATACTTTTACCAGTATCTTCTAAAACAGGTCTGTCATTTCCCCCTACTTCATCAAACACTCTGTGACTAAGACGCAAAAAACTTAAAATATCAATGTTCATAGTTCCGTGATTTGGATGTTTTTCTACAATTTCTTTTTGAGTTTGTAGGGTAAATTGTTCTGGGACAATTACCAAATAGTTTACATCTTTATGTTTTATTGATTTATCGATTATTTCATTATATAAATCTTGGGACTTTCCAGAGCCACTACTTCCTAAAATCAATTGTAAAGACATATATTCCTCCTATAATAAAATTATATCAATGAAACAGTAAGATTTTAATCAAAAATATCATATTTAGCTTTTTCTATTAATAATATATATAAAGTATTTTTATGCAAATGTCTA
The DNA here is from genome assembly GCA_964643255.1 of uncultured Lachnospiraceae bacterium. Classification (GTDB taxonomy): domain Bacteria; phylum Bacillota; class Clostridia; order Lachnospirales; family Lachnospiraceae; genus JAAYRG01. Next base: position 5,443 of record CAZXSM010000022.1, on the reverse strand, counting down.
ATGTTATTATCAGATTGCATAATAAAGATTGTCAAGAAAGGCAAGGTGAAAAGATTGTCAAAACCTAAGATAGTAGTATTACAACTAAAAGAATTAATCTATACTCTCATATTTGTTTCACTTGGGATACTACTGATTATCTTACTAGTAAATATGTTTTCAAAAAACGATAGAGATGCTGACCTTAGTAGCGAAGAACAATTATATACTCCCGGCGTTTATTCAGCTGCATTAATTCTTCGAGACACAGCACTTAATTTAGAAGTTGTTGTTAATCAAGACAGTATTAATTCTGTAAAATTAGTTAACATTGATGAAGCTACCGCAACAATGCACCCTTTAATAGAACCTTCATTAGAACATATTACAGACCAATTATATAGTGGTGTAGCTGTTGATAATGTAGAACTCTCTAATGATGGTCAGTACACACAAACCATATTATTAGATACAATTAAGGTTGCTATAGAAAAAGCCAAACCAAAGACTGTGGATTAATTACATAAACAAGATATTAGAACGTATAAATTGTCAATTATTTGTGCAATTTATACGTTCTATTATTTTCAGCTGTCTTAACATTTTATACTTGGATTACAATCTTCTAAATCATCTAACCAGATTCTTACGCTAGCATCACTTGGCATTTTTAGGTCTGACCTTGGTGATACTGAGATTCTTCCCACCTTTGGTCCATCAGGAAGACAAGATCTTTTAAATTGTTGGGAAAAGAACCTACGGTAGAAGTTTGTTAACCATTTATATATTGTTTCTTTATTATATTTATTATTAAATGCTATAGTAGCTAAGTAATATATTTTTGAAGGCATAAAACCATATCTTAATACATAATATAAGAAAAAATCATGGAGTTCATAAGGGCCTACTAAGTCTTCTGTCCTTTGAGCTATCTCTCCATCTACAGGTGGCAGTAATTCAGGACTTACTGGGGTGTCTACTATATCGTACAAAACACCTTGAAGGTCTTTGTTTTCTGTTTTATCACCTTCGTATTTTACTAAATGTCTTACTAATGTTTTGGGGACAGATGAATTAACTGCATACATTGACATATGGTCTCCATTATAAGTTGCCCACCCTAAAACTAACTCTGACAAGTCTCCTGTTCCTACTACTATTCCTCCAGTTTGGTTACTAATATCCATTAATACCTGGGTTCTTTCTCTTGCCTGAGCATTTTCATAAGTTATGTCATGATTGTTTATATCATGGCCTATATCTTTAAAATGTTGAATTACTGAATCTTCTATATTAATTTCCCTAAGTGATCCACCTATATATTTCGCTAACTTAATTGCATTATCATAAGTTCTTCCTGTTGTACCAAAGCATGGCATAGTAACACAAATTATGCCCTTTCTATCTATTCCTAGTAAATCAAAAGCTTTCTTTATAACAAGTAGGGCTAAAGTTGAGTCAAGTCCACCAGACAAGCCTATAACTACCTTGTCAGCCTTTATATGTTCCAAACGTTTTTTTAGACCATTAGCTTGTATAGTAAGGATTTCTTCAAAACTATTATCCCTTTCATTAGGGTCTTTTGGGATAAAAGGAGATTGATTTATTTTTCTAGTTAATTTAATCTTATCGTTGTTTTCTTTATATGAAAAATCAACTACTACATAATCTTTATCATATTCATTATAACTATTACTAAATATAGAATTCTTACTTCTTTCGCTATGTAGTTTTTCAATATCAATTTCTGAAACCAATAAATCATCAGTTGTAGAATCCTGTTCTTCTAGAATAGATCCATTTTCAGCGATAATATTATGGCCAGAAAAAACTAAGTCTGTGGTAGACTCTCCATTTCCTGCGTCAGCTTGCACATAACCACAAATCAACTTAGAAGATTGCATATTAACAAGACCACTCCTATAGTCTACCTTGCCTATAGTTCTTGGACTTGCACTGGGATTTAATACTAAAGTGGCACCATACAGTGCGTGGGTAGAACTTGGAGGGATAGGAGCCCATAGGTCTTCCCCTATTTCCACGCAAATTGATAGTTTAGAGGGTTTATTACACCTTAAGGCTACATTGGTTCCAAAAGGAAATCTAAAGCCATCTAGGTCTATAATTTCAGGTGTGGACTTACCAGGGGTAAAATATCTGCTTTCATTTAAATCCCCATGGCTTGGAATATGTTTTTTAGGAATAATCGCAAGAATCTTGCCATTTTGAATAATTACAGCAACATTATAAAGTTTATTCTTATTAGTAAATGGCATACCTACAGCGATAACCATATCTGAGTTTTTTGTATAATCTACGATCTTCATCAACTCTTCTTTGCTACTACTAATTAATGCCTCTTGCAAAAACAAGTCACCACAGGTATAACCTGTAATACAAAGTTCTGGAAATACCAACACTTCAACATTTTGTTCCTTAGCCATATCAATTAACTTAGTAATTTGCTTCCGATTATGTTTTGGGTTTGCCACTTCTACTTTTGGTGTTGCTGCTGCTACTTTAACAAATCCATATCTCATATGCCCTCTCCTTTTTCTTAATATATACAAAGAAAGGCAGCTTGCGCTGCCTCTTATCTTTTGTGAAAAACCCCAAAATGCCGGTTCCTGCATTTTGATTCCTAGCTTAGCTAGGTGGGATACCTCATATAAACTTCTGCCTTCCGTTCAAAGACGGCTTGACATCCACCTATAGATTTGGAGTCCCTTATTAATGTTGTAGGTTCAAAATTACAGGAGTGTCGCACATCCCAGGAATGTATTTCTTTTGTACTGATATTATAACTTATTATATGCAATTTTTCAAGTTCTACTACCAATTAACCTAGTTTACCAGCAATTACATAAGATATCAAAAACATCCTATTAGTGCTTAAAATGCCTCATACCAGTAAAGACCATAGTTATTCCATAGTCATTACATTTTTTTATTGAATCTTCGTCTCTTATCGACCCACCTGGCTGAATAATTGCAGTAATACCAGCTGCATGAGCTGCTTCTACACTATCATCGAATGGAAAAAAGGCATCTGACGCCATTACTGCTCCTTCAACTGCATCATCTGCAATCAATTCTCTTCCATGTTCAATACTTTGTTTTACTGCCCAAACTCTATTAACTTGTCCTGGCCCAATTCCGATAGTTTGCTTGTCTTTAGCCAAAGCAATACCATTAGATTTTACATATTTTACTACCTTCCAAGCAAATAACAAATCCTCTTTTTCTTTTTCCGTTGGTTGCCTCTCTGTAACAACTTTCAATTCATCTTTGTTTAATAATTTTGAATCAATAGTTTGAAGAATTAGACCTCCATTAACTTTCTTAAGATCAAATTGATTTTCATCTTGTGGTACACTTATATCTTCTAATAAGAGAATTCGTAAATTCTTTTTAGTTTTTAAAAGCTCTAGCCCTTCTTGGTCGTAAGAAGGAATTACAAGTACTTCTAAAAATACATCTTTCATTTTTTCTGCTAACTCTATTGTTAACTTGTCATTTATAGCAACTATACCACCATATATTGAAACAGGATCTGCCTTAAATGCCTTATCCCATGCTTCTACAATATCCTTTCCACTTCCAACGCCACAAGGATTGCCATGTTTACTAGCAACTACTGTAGGCTCTGTAAATTCTTTTAGTAGTTCTAAGGCACCATTTGTGTCATTAATATTATTAAAAGATAATTTCTTACCATTTAGTTGTTCTGCCTTAGTTAATGAGCCCTTAAGCTTCCCAATTTCTCTATAAAAGGCTCCTTTTTGATGAGGATTTTCACCATATCTCATATCATCTACTTTTTCAAATGTCATAGTTAATATATCTGGCAAACTATAATCTTCTCGTTCTTTTCTAATATAGGATGCAATCAGGGTATCATAATTTGCTGTATGCATAAACACTTTTTGCATCAATTCAAACTTAGTTTCTAGACTAACCCTACCATTATTTTTTAATTCTTCTATTACCCTGTCATAGTCAACAGGTTCAGTTATTACGGCAACATCCTGGTAATTTTTTGCAGCTGCCCTAAGCATAGTTGGTCCACCTATATCTATGTTTTCAACAACTTCTTCCCATGTAACCTTGTCTTTTAAAATAGTTTCTTTAAATGGATATAAATTTGCAACAACAAAATCAATTGTTTCAATATTTAAATCTTCTAACTGCTTCATGTGGTCAGTATTATCTCTTTTTGCCAGTAAACCAGCATGTATAGCTGGATGTAAGGTTTTTACTCTACCATCAAGACATTCTGGAAACTGTGTAATCTCTGATACCTCTGTGGCTTCAATACCTGCTTCCTTCAATTTATTATAAGTACCGCCTGTTGATATAACTTCTACTCCTAAATTAACTAGTTCCTCTGCAAATGAAACTATACCTGTCTTATCTGATACGCTAATTAATGCTCTCATGATTTCCTCCTTGTTCACTTTAAGGTTTAAACTCTTTTAGGCACAAAAAAAGGGTAACATGCCTTTATTCTAAATAAGGTTCCATGTTGCCCAGGCGGTCGGCTAAATATCAACATAATATATGTTGTCATCTTTATATCTTCTGTACTCCCTATAGGTTAATTCCTACTATTTCCGCCAGTTGTACAATTTAACTTTACTATAATTTAGAATATAATTCAACATTTATTTTATTATTTACAAACACAAAATAAACTTAAGGATTTTCTATGATTGTTTCTACTTATAAGAAACTTAAATTCTTTATACTTGTTTATTATGTTTTGGTTTTGTATAATTTATTTATGAAACTTTACCCAAGTAAAAAATATGTATGTAATTAAAACTGGAGGAACCATGGAAAGAAAATCAAAGCAATTTAAAATATCTGACATATTTATTGGACTTATCTTTACTTTATTTTTTATATCTATAGGTGTTATCTTTACTTTAAACTTTAGACCAATGTATTACTTTGATATAGATTACTTAAATATTCCTGAGAAATCAGGATATGATAAAGAATTAATAAAAAGAAATTATGATGTTTTAATAGACTATAATTCACCTTTTTATAAAGGTGATTTGGAATTTCCTGACCTACCATCTTCACCTCAAGGACTACAGCATTTTATTGAGGTTAAAGATATTTTTACAGGAGTTTTCTATCTTGCCTTTATAAGTTTTATTGCCTGTGTATTAATTGTAGTTTATAAGAATAGGAAGCTTGACTATAACTATCTTCTAGCATCCTCTGTAACCGTAATTGTATTTCCTATAATTATTGCTTTAATCATTGCTATAGACTTTGATAAAGCCTTCCTAGTCTTTCACAAAATATTTTTTGATAATGACTACTGGATATTTAGCCCAAAGACAGATCCAATAATTAAAATATTACCCCAGACTTTCTTCCTCCATTGTGTACTTCTAATTATTTTAATAATATTACTAGGAAGTTTATTACTTTTCATCTCTTATAAATC
>CAZXSM010000021.1:23766-26884 GCA_964643255.1 uncultured Lachnospiraceae bacterium | reverse complement strand
ATTAGACAAATCTGTTTTAGTTTTCTTTTTCTTACGTCTTGCCATAGTTTCCTCCTTTATTTTTCGCGTATTGGTTGTTCATTAACTTCTAATGATGATGTTGAGGATTCAAAAAAGTTATCATCTATAGGAATTGAATCGTCTGTGAAATTAATCTCAGTTGAATTTGACATATTAAGGATATCTGCAACAACAGGACCATTAATTTTACAAGTATTTGACAAATTAACTTGGGCATTTGGTGCATAAATCATGCCTGTTAATGTACCACTGTTGCTTATATTAACTCCACTACCTCCAGTTATAAAATTCCCATAAAAATTTCCTGCATTACTAATATTTAATTGCGCTTTCTTTGCATATATTGAACCGTTGAATAAATTTGCATTCGGTATATTTACACTTGCTCCATAATAATATATATTTAAATTTTCTGCTGCCTCTTTCCTGGTTAAATGTAATTTATCCCCACTTAAACTGACAAAATTATGATTAAATTTGTGATTATTACTTAAATTAAGTCCGTTAAGTATATAGAGTTCCAGTGGTCCCTCACCTTCAAGTATTATTTCAGTAGAATTACTTGCATTAATTTGATTGACTACCAATTTATTTGTTGCCTCACTATATTTAATAGTAAGACTTTGGCTATTATGTATGTTGATATCATTTATATAATTTACCGAATTTTTAAGTGTTATTCCATATTTTGCAGAATTCGAATAGTCAACTCCTCCATCTATACGTTTCATTATAGCATTTGCTGTCTCCATATAAACTTCTGGGAAATTAGGTAACTCATAAGTTTTATCAACATTATAAAATTCATCACCTGTTATTGATGCATTATTCTCTTTTGAAATAATATCCGATCCTGTGGCTACCGAACCTCTTATCTTAGCATCATTTGTCATCTGAATAAAACCTTTTGTATATACTGTATAATCAACAGCAAAACCATCAATTGCTGTAATATTAAGTGTTATAGGTTTATATACAACTCGAGATATCTCATCTATCGTTCCTTTAGATACTACTGTATAAATAGTTGGGGTTGCTGTATCATCAACTTCTAAAGTTATTTCTGCTATAGGTTCACTACCATATTGTTCTTCAAAATCTAAATCTATATCTTCAATTTCTGCTATTAATGTATCAGGAACAATTTCACTATCACCGTTATCGAAGTTTTGTGTGACTTGATTTTTAAAGTATTCCACACCATAATTAGCTCCAGCTTCCGCAATATAATACGCAGCTTGGAATTCTCTCTCCTTCAAACTATTCTTAACATTACTTGTTGACATAGCTAAGGCCGAAACACTTAATAAGGATAAAACTAGCATTGCCATTATTACGGCAACTAGAGCCATTCCTCTATCATTATTTTTTAATGATTTTTTCATAGTCTTATCAGCTCCTTACTTTCTAAGTGTTATAAGAGTCACTAATTCTTCCTGGTGTCCATCAGCATTTTTTATACTGGTGATGGTTACAGACACTTGAGTAACTTGACTATAATCTTCATTTTCTTCAAGGTTAAGTAATACATTGAATTCTTCAACTCTATCTGACAATACAGTCTCTTTATCTGGGGAGTTAGAATCATGTTTATAATAAGAGGCTATTAGTTTGTTTTCATTATTCTTAGTATATATAGTTTGACTATTATCCGAGAAAACAATTTGCAGAGAAGCGGAATCTGTCGTGCTAATATCCTGTCCTCTTCTAACTTGCCTAGCTATTTCATTAGATGCTCTTCTAATACTTGTTTGATTAGTAGCCCTTGTAGTCTCTCTTGCAAAACCCTTTATACCAACAATGTAAAAGGAATAAATACTTAATAAAATCGTTGCTAATAGAGCAATCCCCACTACCAATTCAATTAATGTTAAGCCTCGATTATTATCTTTCATATTTCTCACACTCCAATATACACTTTTGTATTTCCTTTTCAATTAACTTAAGCTTGTTTTTATTTGTTATTTAAACCTATAAACATTTACTTGATTTTAATATCTATTAATCGTCTAAGTTAAGAGAAATAATGTTTTGTATACTTCCTTCTGATTCTCCAGATGAATTCTTAGTTTCAATCCATACCTTAACTAAATTACGATATTCAGTAAAGGCATTTGCTGTTAATATAATTTCTATAGATGTTCCATTTTGGTCTTTTATAATTGTATATGTGGTAGTTCCTTCAGCTACATTTTTAATACCATTTATTTCTTCTCCTGCTACTATGTTTACCAGCTCTCCTACACTTGTAATTTCTGTAGTATTAAGGATGTTTATTATTTCTTCCATAGCAGTCTGTGCATCATAACCTGCATCAACTATCTGTCCGCTAGTTATGTTATTTCTTGTTGAAACTTCAAATGCCGATAGAAATGCTCCAACAATTATTGTCAGTAATAATATTGAAACTAGGAGTTCAATAAGGGAAACGCCGTCATTGTTATTATATGCTGTTTTTATGACTTTTTTTATTTTCATTCCCTATCTCTCCTAATAGTAGATTAATACCTAATTCATATGTGTGTTATTTATTGTTGTTAATTACCATCTATTTATTTAACGTCATATTCATATGATTGTGCTTTTCTTTTTATTTAATTTATATTGTGTATTAATTTTAGTTAGGTAAGGTAACCCTTACCTAACTCTTACTAGTATTTAAATATTCTAATATATTTCTTCTAAATAATAATAATTACTCAGGTGTATATTACGTTTAATTACCACCAGTTTCAGTTGAATCAGGAGCATCTGCTTCAGTTTCACCATCTTTTGGAGTGAATTGATCTCCTTTCTCAATTTTTACAGATCCGTCAGTTTTAACTTCTATAATAACATACTCTGAGGATGGTAGTTCAGTGTTTCCTGTGTAATTTTCAGCCGCTTTGATGCTATCTGCTAAAGACTCATCATTATTAGAACCACTTATAATTACGCCTTCTCCTACTGTTTGTAAAGCATTGTACGTTGTTATCTCACTAGCAATTGTTCTCGCATCAGCAAGTGCTTGTGCACTTTTAGCATCGTTCACATTACCCATAATCCTAGGTACCAATAAAGCTGCAAGTACTGCAAGAATTGCAATAACAATTACAAG
>CAZXSM010000021.1:0-23666 GCA_964643255.1 uncultured Lachnospiraceae bacterium | reverse complement strand
TAACCTACCACATTAGACATGTCCATCATCGGAAGTGCTATTCCTATAACAACAAATCCAACAACAACTGCTAATACACACATAACTAATGGTTCTACTAAAGTTGTCAGCTGCTGGGTTGTTTCATCTACGTCTTCTTCAAAGTATTCTGCAGTTCTTAATAGCATGTCTTCTAGCTCACCTGATTCTTCACCTAACATAATCATATTGTTAAGTAATTCCGGGAAAAGTCCCGATTCTTTAACAGGATTATATAAGCCTCTTCCTTCCTTAACCTGGTTTTCTATTAGAGTAAGTTTTTCAGCTACATAAGCGTTATTTATAACCTGACTAGTAATCCTAATTGATTCTGTTATTCCTACTCCTGATCCCATTAGGGTTGCCAGGGTCCTAGCAAAAGTTGCTGATATAGTTTTTGTTTGTATAGGGCCAAATAAAGGTATTTTGAATTTCATTTTGTCAAACTTATATCTTCCTTCATCTGTATTAATATATGTTTTTATAATAGCTACTATGATAACTGTAAGCAAGGCTAAGACTATACCATGATTACGTAAGAAATCACTGATTGCAATTAAGACTTTGGTAACCCCTGGTAATTCTGCCCCTGAGCTATCGAATATACCTGTAAATGTTGGAACTACGAATGCAAATAATAAAACAACAACTATTACCACTACAATTAATACTACCGTCGGGTAGGTTAGAGCACTTTTGATTTTTTTCCTAATCTCTTCTTGTTTTTCTAAATGTATGGCTACTTGGTTTAGTGAATTTTCTAACGTACCACTCATTTCACCTACATCTATCATATGTAGCAGAAGTGGTGGGAATTCATCGGGGTGCTTAGCCATAGATGATGATAAACTAGACCCTTTTTGAATATCAGCACTTACTTCTTTTATTACACTTTGTAGTACCTTGTTTTCTGTTTGATTTCCTAACATTTGTAGTGTTTGTATTAATGAAACACCAGCTTTTAATATAGCAGAAAATTGTTTACAAAATATTATTAAATCCCTATTAGATATTTTTGAAAACAGCTTGTACTCTTTAATATCTTTACTTTCTGATATTTCCTTAACTTCCAAAGGATAGAAAGACTTCTCTCTAATCATTTCTATAACTTGTTGCTTTTCTGGCGCTTCATATATTCCTGTTACCACTTTGCCTGATATGTTTTTTGCTTTATACTGAAATTTTGCCATAATTACCTCGCTTAATTATGAAGTCATCCCCTTAAGATAGTCTGCATCTACACATCTTTCAAGTGTATCTTCTTTTGTAATAAGACCCTTTCTATACAAGTTAATAAGAGCGTCATCCATAGTTTGCATACCTTTGCTTTGATTGGTCTGAATTACATTATTTAACTGGTGAATCTTAGATTCTCGAATCATATTACGGATTGCTGGTGTTGTTATCATAATCTCGAAGGCTGCAACTCGTCCTTGTCCATCGGCCCTAGTTATAAGTTGTTGGGATATAACAGCCTGTAAAGTCATTGATAATTGAAATCTAATCTGTTCTTGTTGGTTAGGTGGAAATATATCAATAACACGGTTAATAGTTGCTGCTGCCCCAACAGTATGAAGTGTGGAAAATACTAGGTGACCGGTCTCTGCTGCAGTTAAAGCAACTGATATAGTATCATGGTCACGCATTTCTCCAACTAATATAATATCGGGATCTTGTCTTAGAGAAGCCCTAAGTGCATTACTAAAATTAAGGGTATCTGTTCCAACTTCTCTTTGGTTTACTATACTTCTATTATGCTTAAACAAGTATTCAATTGGATCTTCAAGGGTAACAATATGTTTATCCCTTGTGTGATTTATTAAATCAATCATACTTGCTAATGTTGTTGACTTACCACTTCCTGTAGGACCGGTAACTAATACAATACCACTGTTCTTTTTTGTTAAATCTTTTACCACAGGGGGTAATCCTAGCTCTTCTAGTGTAGGAATTTTAATATTTATTAACCTAATAGCTGCTGCATATGAATTTCTTTGCATATATACATTTACCCTGAATCTCTGCAAACCTGGAATGGAATATGAAAAGTCAACTTCACCTTTACTATTAAGTTCCTGCCACTGACTCTCTGTTGTTAATTCACGAACTAACTCTTCTGTCTCATCTGGCATTAAAACATTTTCATCCAAATTTTTAAGTTTTCCATTAACTCTAAGTACAATCGGGGTACCTACTGTAATATGTATATCCGATGCCTTAAGGTCTACTGCCTCAGCTAATATTGTCTTAAGTTTCATTTTATCCACCTTCATCTTTATTGTGTATAGGTTATATCCATGGTTTCTTCAAAAGATGTTATACCCTGTTTTATAAGGTTTACTGCCTCATTCTTAAGTGTAGACATTCCATCCTTTATAGCAAACCTAGTAATTTCGTTAACTGTTACTCCTCTTGAAATCATATCCTTTATTTCATTACTTATAAGTAAAATCTCATGGATAGCAATTCTTCCCTTATATCCTGTATTATGACAACTTGTACAACCTTTTGCCTTTTTAAAAGTGTAATCTCCATCTAAAGGAAGCCCCAGATAAGTAAGCTCATGCTCTGATGGTTTATAGTTAGTAGCACAATTAGTGCATAATCTTCTTACTAGTCTTTGTGATATTACTCCTTTAAGTGCAACTGCCATAAGATAAGGTGGAACACCCATATTTGCTAATCTAGATATTGTACTTACTGCGTCATTAGTATGTAAGGTACTCAAAACTAAGTGACCAGTAATAGCTGCACGGACAGCAACATCTACAGTTTCATTATCTCTAATTTCACCAACCATTATAATGTCAGGATCCTGTCTAAGGAAGGATCTAAGAGCCCCTGGAAATGTAAGTCCTGCTTTAGGGTTAACTTGGACTTGATTAAGTCCTTCTATCTGATATTCAATTGGATCTTCTATAGTAATTATATTTTCTGATATTTTGTTAAGTTGATTTAGCATTGTATAAAGGGTAGTTGACTTACCACTACCTGTAGGTCCTGTTACTAATATTATACCATTAGGATTGTTAAGAAGGCTTTCAAACTTAGCCAAATTCTTCTTAGTAAAGCCAAGCTTCTCTTTTGGTATTAAGAAATTCGTTTTGTCAAGTATACGCATTGCTATTTTTTCACCATAGACAGTTGGCAAAACTGATACACGAACATTTAAAATCTTGTTACTTACTCTAAAATCAAATCTTCCGTCTTGGGGTATTCTCTTTTGAGATATATCCATGCCAGACATTATCTTTATACGAGTTAATACAGCTGACTGGGCTTCTTTAGGGATACTTGAAGCTATATATAATTTACCATCAACCCTAAATCTAACTCTAACTTCATCTTCTAGCGGCTCAATATGAACGTCACTAGCACCTTGGGATATAGCTTGTTCAATAATTGAATTTACAAGCTTTACAATTGGTGCTGAATCTACTTCATATGAATCTCCTTCTAATATATCACTTGATGAGCTTGTTAATGTATCACTTTCTTGTTTAAATTCTTGTATAGCTTTGTCTGCTGAATCCGAACCATATACTCTACTAATAGTCCTATCTATAGATGCTTTAGAAGCTATCATAGGCGCAATCTCGTGTCTTGTTGCCATACGCAAATCTTCTATAGCAATGAAGTTTAAAGGATCGTCCATTGCAACATATAGTAAGTCTCTCTCTAGCTTTATAGGTAAAATACCATGTCTTTGGACAAGGCTATATGGAATCAACTTAATAATGTCACTAGATATCTCTATGTTGTCTAAATCAACATGAGGGATACCTAATTGGAATTCAAGTACTTCCATTATCTCAGATTCGGTAATATAATTTTGTTGAGCTAATACCTTCCCTAGCTTTTCCCCTGTCTCTTTTTGTATTTGCAGAGCATTCTCTAGCTGCTCTTCAGTTATTAATCCTACTTCTACAAGGATTTCACCTAATTTCTTTCTTCTCCTAGCCATACTCTCCCGCCCCTAAAATTTGTTTTTAATCTTTATCTTAAATTTATCAGTAAATAAATTGTTATGGTCTAAACTTTTTATATAATTTCTCCTTTTAATAGCTTTTCAATATATTCCAACAAACGTTGTGAACTAACGGTCTCAAGAAGTAAGTCATTGCCATCATAGTCAATAATAAGTATATCATGAACGCCAGATTGGATGCAAACAAATCCTACACTCTTTTGTAAAGAATTAGAAATCATTTCAAAGGTCATAATATTGTCCAATATTATCATGCGATTAGCTAATTTACTATAATCTTCATTTAATTGATATTGACCATATTCCTCAGTCAATAAGCCTTTTTTAGCAAGTTCATCTAATATCTCTTTTACTTGGTCTAATTCTAAGGATATTTCTTGTCCTATAACTTCACTTAGATTATATACCAACCATTGGATACTTTCCTTATACTCATGAATCATTCTCCAAATCATATTTACACCGTATTTGTTGTTGGTATATGGAAGCTCGTCCACAAATGCACGAAGCAAACTTCTTCTTTCTAGATCTAACATACCACCAAGTACAATAGCTTCTTTTGCTGATAGTTTAATATTGATGTTTAAACTTTTTAAACTACTTGATCCAAGAAAGTCTACAATTGTATTTATAGTGGTCTTATTATCAACATTATCGTCAATAATAAAATATTCTGGACTAGTTGAAAATGCCACTTGTTTTTCTTCTGACTCATCATAAGATATGATGTGCTCATACTTGTTAGCCCCGCCAGTAATCATGAATTTTGTTATAGTACTTGGATTAGCTAGAATATCAAATATTTCATTTTCCCCAAGGCTAGCTTCTTCATTTAAAATACCTTTCTTAATTAAATAGGATTCATCTTTATCTGATAAGTCTGTTTCACCATAATTGTTTAAAATACTAATGTCATTCTTGCTGTCAAGTATTTTGTTTAAGCCTTCTAACTGATTACTATTTAAAATATACTTCATTGAAATTCCTCCTCCTATTGTGAATGATTAGTTGTATAATTGTCTTGTGTATAAAAACTGCGATTATACTTATTATTAACTAATTGTCTTGTAACACTTTCCTTGTCTTTATCTTGCAAATCAAGGTTCATATCCGAAACATTAAAGTTTGATATATAGTCTGACATTGATATTTCTTTAGTTTGTATGTCTCCTTTTATAATATCATCTAGTAAGCTACGATTATCATTATTTACAACTGATAATTCAATAGATGCTGATTCACTGTTAAGTTGATCAATACTTTTGTCCCCTAAAGTATAAGCTCTCATCATACCAATAAACATTAATTTATCAGAAGGTATTTGCTCTAAACTATCTCTCATAGTATTAGAAGAATCATAATCTAATAAATGGACTCTTTCCATTTTTCTAGCTGTTTTGTTAAAGAAATTAAAATCTTGGCTAGCAAAACGGTCTGACCAAATAAAACTAAAGTCTTCTACTATGGTAAGGTCTTCTTCAATAACTTCCTCTTCTTGATCTGATTTTGATGCTTCTTCTTGATCTATTTTTGAAGATTCTTCTTGTTCGTCTGTTTCTGATAAACTATCTGAATCTTGTGATTCTTCTACTTCTTCTGTATATGTATACCAAGTAGCTAGGTCGTCCACTTCTTCTTCATTATCTGAAACTTCCACATCCCCCACTACATCATACTTCTTATATTGCTTGTCCTCATAGTTTGTACTTAGCTCAATTTCTTTATGTGGGGATGGGCTTTCTTCTTCAGTATCCACACTTGTATGGATACTGCTTTCTTGGCTTTCTTCAATTTCTTCTGGCTTAGCTTTTGATTTAGCCTTAGCTGATTCATATCCTGCCAAAACATCTATTATATTTTCTTTTCTGTAGGGCTTAATTACATAATCTTTAGCTCCTGCTTTTGTAGCCTTCATAATTATTTTCTTTTGTCCCAGGGCCGTACACATAATTACATTGATACCTGGATCATTTTTGATAATTTTAGGAAGAGCCTCAAGTCCATTAAGTACAGGCATTTCTACATCTAGGAACATAATTTCTGGATACAATTCTTTTGCTTTATCTATAGCTTCTTGCCCGTCACTTGCTTCGCCAACTACTTCAAATCCCTCGTTTTCCAAAATATCTCTTAAAACACTCCGCGAAAACCTTGAATCATCTACTATCATGACACCACTGCGATTAATTGGTTGTTTGTTAGCTTCATCTGACTTTCTGGATTTGTTTCTGAAAAAATCAAACAATTTCATGTCTTCCTCCTTAGTTTTATTTTTAAAAACAAATAATCCTCAATTATTTGTACACTTGTTGTATATAATGTCTGTTTTTAAAGAGCATAATTCTCATATTACTATATTATAACATATTTATAAAGAATATTACATTTATTAAATATACAAAAACTATACAAGTTTTGCAATTAGAAATTTTTCGACAATTTTTTTATAGCTTTCTTTTCTATACGGGAAACATAAGATCTTGATATTCCTATTTCTTTTGCAATGACCTTTTGAGTCACTGGTTCATTACCATTTAACCCATATCTCATTACAATTATTTTCTTTTCTCTCTCAGTTAATACATCGTCTATAATTTTGTACAGGTGATCTATATTATTCTCTTTTTCTATTTTATCTACCACATCTATATCAACACTCTCAAGAATATCTGCTAGACTAATGTAATGACCTTCTTTATCAGAGCCAATTGGTTCATATATAAAAACTTCCTTGGACTGCTTCTTTCCACTTCTAAACATCATTAAAAGTTCATTTTCTATACAGCGAGAAGCATATGTTGCAAGCCTTATTCCTTTATCTGGGTCAAAGGTATCAATTGCTTTAATAAGCCCTATGGTGCCGATTGATATTAAATCTTCAACATCTTTATTGGAAGTGTAATACTTCTTCACTATGTGGGCTACTAGGCGTAGATTATGCACTACAAGCATATCACGAGCTTCTTTGTCGCCCGCTTTACATTTGCTAATTACTTCTGCCTCTTTTTCAGGGCTCAAAGGTTGAGGAAAGGATTTCAATGAATAAAGCACCTCTTATGCTTAGGGTTCATTACTAGTCTATGTTTAATACTATAAATAGTGCTTTTCCATCAAAAATTGACCAAGTATGACTTATCCTTTTTTCATTTTTTATCTATATTACTAATAATTGGCTGACTTCTAGATATTTTCCAGATAACACCTTGACCTGGAGGAAAAACATTAGGACCATAATACATATCATATGCAAAATCCGAAACATACATTGCCCCATCAGGTCCAAATACAACATCCGTTGGTCTTCCCAATCCACTTGGGTCAGTAAATCCTGACGTATTTATTGCAAATGTTGTTACCTCACCAGTTGTTAGGTTAACTTGATTAATTCTATGACCTACACCCGATCTAATAAAATCTATCATACCTTCATAATATACCCTTCCAAATGAAGCTACATAAGCATGGTTAGTTGGACCAAATCCAGAATTATAGTTAATATCAAATCCCATAATATTAGACCCAGCTGAAAATGTTGCTATTGGCCTTGGTGGAACTGATGGAATTGTTTCTAATAAAGGACTAGGCTGTATGCCGCCTATTGGTGTGAATCTAGGCGATGCAACAGACTCACCTGCCACAAAGTCAGGCCAGCCATACCAAGCCTTTTCCACTAAGACTTCTAAAGTATCAGGTGCATTTGCTATTGGCCTACTTCCTCTATTATCCATGCCATCATTTGTAATTAATAATCTATCATCCCTGTCAAAGATTACTTTAACAGGGTCCCTTAGTCCCCAAGCAAGCAATTCAAGACCTGATCCATCTAGGTTAGCTCGCATAATAGATCCTGAAGCCCTAGTATTACCAATTACCATCTCAACATGTTGTAGGTTCTGAGTACCAAAGGGTGAAAAAGCCCCAGTATTAATTGAGCCTGATGCTGGATTTAATAAGTTTGCTGTTTGATAATTAATTCTTTTTAAAATTATAGGTGAACCAGGAATATCACAAAAATATGGATGTTTCCTTATCCAATCATTATCTATTCCAACTATTCCTGAGTTTGTAGCTGTTCCTTGGCCAAAATAAATCTTATTGTCAGGACCAAACTCTACCCTGTTATTTATGTGGTCACCAAAACTAGGAAGACCACTTATTATGTCATTTCTAGAACCATCAGGGTTTAATACTGTCATACACCCCCTATGAGATACATATATATGCCCCTCTAACTGATTGATTCCTGTAATGGGTGTAGTAAAGTTATCAGCAACAACTTCTATAGTATCATTTCTAACCCTAAGTACTTTAGGTTCATCTGTTGTATAACCAGAATCAGCTACAAGTAAATCATCATTTTCGTCAAAAACCATACTTATAGGCGTATCCATTCCCTCTGCAAAAACTTCCACTTGATATCCATGAGGGACTGCTATTACATTTGGATCAAGTATTCTTTCATTAACTTGTGATTCCTGATAGTATAAACCACATCTTTTATAGCGCATAATCAACCGTCCATTACTGATATAATAATAAAATATATGATAGGATTTAAAGTCATATTACAAATTTTGTTAATATATACTTGCTTAATTAAGGTTAATAAAAGAGCAGATGCAGTTAAAAAGAAATCTTTTTAACTGCATCTGCTCTTTCTCTAATATCTAATTGTTGATTATTTTTCTCTTCTTCTTAAAACATCAAAATTATCTAGTTTTTCTCCCACATTAATATAAAATATTTCCTGTGGATGTGGACAACTATCTATATCATTACCTTCTTCATCCTTCATTCCAAGGACTTTAAGATGTAAGTTATCCCCAGAAGCTTTCATAACCTCAATTTCATCTCCCACACTAAACTTATTACGTTGTTCTAACTCATACCAATTCTCTCCATCTTGTCCTTCTTTGTGTCCTTGTACAAAACCAAGGTAAGTATAGGACTTAATATATGTATTCTTATCATATATTTGGCCATCATGACTTGGTTTTTCAAAAAAGAAACCGGTAGTGAATTCTCGGTAAGTATTTTTTTCTACCTCTTCTTTATATTTATGAAGATTATTCTTATACAGTTGTGGGTCTTCATAATAATCATCAATTGCCTTTCTATATGCTCTTGCTGCTGTAACAACATATAAGGCACTCTTCATCCTACCTTCAATTTTAAAGCTATCAATTCCTGCATCTATAAGCTCTGGAATGTATTCAATCATACACAAGTCTTTAGAATTGAATATATAAGTACCTCTTTCATTTTCATATATAGGCATATATTCTCCAGGCCTTGTTGCTTCTGTCAAATGATATTTCCACCTACATGGATGAGTACATTCACCTCTATTAGCATCTCTTCCTGTAAAATAATTACTTAATAAACACCTTCCTGAATAAGCAATACACATAGCTCCATGTATAAAGGTTTCTATTTCTAAGTCATCAGGTATGTTTTGTCTGATTTCTTTGATTTCTTTTAGAGAAAGTTCCCTACCTGAAACAACCCTTTTCGCTCCCATCCTATGCCAGAATTTATATGTTCCGTAATTAACATTGTTGGCTTGGGTACTAATATGGAATTCCATATCAGGTATTACTTCCTTTGCTATTTCTAAGACTCCTGGGTCAGATATAATAAGAGCATCTGGCTGTAAGTCTTTTAATTCTTTAAAATACTCTCTGAATCCTTCTAAGTCTTCGTTATGGGCGATTATATTAGCTGTTACATAAACCTTCTTACCCCTAGCATGAGCAAATTCAATACCTTCTCTCATATCTTCCTTTGAAAAGTTTTTTGCCCTTGCCCTCATGGAAAATACATCTCCACCTATATATACTGCATCTGCTCCATAAGAAAATGCAAGTTTTAACACCTCTAAATTACTTGAAGGTAATAATAATTCTGGTTTTTTTAGTTTGTTCATCTTTGTTTACCTCTCTTTCCCTTTATGTGATGGACTTACTTTTTTGTAGAAAGTGTTACTCCATCCCCTATAGGAATTATAACTGTCTCTAACTCATTTGTGTGAGTTAGTGTATATAAATATTCTCTCATTCTAGAGTGAATAGTTCTATCTCTTCTTCTTATAGCATATCTTGAACCGGCAATTTCTCCATCTTGTAGGACATTGTCGGTAATAAGTATTCCATTCTTTGATAGTAGTTTTAAAATATTAGGAAGGAAGTTGATATACTGGCCCTTTGCAGCATCTAGAAATATAAAGTCATATTGATTATCATTTCCTTTTTGTTCTACCTTCTTTGCCAGTTCTTCTAATATAAGTAAAGCGTCCCCTTCTAACAAGGTTATTTTATCACTTTTAGAACAATGAGACAAATTATGTCTTGCCTCTTTTAATCTCATTTCTACTTTTTCAATGGTTGTAATAGTAGAGTCTTCCGGCATATACTCACTAATATAAATAGTTGAAAATCCTATAGCCGTTCCAATTTCAAGAATTCTTGATGGTTTAAGAAGGGTTAACAAAAATCTAATTAAAACCCCAGTTTCTTTCTTGATTATTGGCACATTTTCATTTAGTGCTTTTTCTTCTAATTGTACCAAATGTTTTGGAAGTTCTCCTTCTAGGGAGTTAATATATTCTACTACATTTTTATCTACTATCATAATATGCTCCAATTTTCAAAGAAAAGCGAACCATTAAGCTAAACTTACGGTCCGCCTTTTTATTAATTAGTCTCTTGATTTTCCTGGTATTCTAATTCTTCTTCTGTATAAGGTATTGTAATTACATCAAATATTTCATCATAATTCATCGAGGTATTAAGAGTAAATGTGCCTGGCATAATAGGATATTCTTTTAACTTGGCATGAATATAAAATGAGTAGGGATTGTCAATTACTTTGTTTTGCTTTAGTTTATTAGCAATATTCATAGTTGATTCCCCTTGTTCAATTTTCACATATACGTCAATTCCTTCACCTTCAGTTACTCCTGTATTGCCAAAAATCTCATAACTTGTGTCATATATTATTTTGCCTGCATTAATAACTATATAAATAATTATTAAGTAAAATACAAGATTGATTAATAAATGAAGTAGATTCCTGGCTACCCTTAATGCCGTATTTAAATTAGATTTTGATGCCATCATTAATTGCTCCTTATAGACTCATTAGTTCTTATTGCATATTATAGGTTATTTTACTTCCATAATAATTGGTAAAATCATAGGTCTTCTCTTAGTTTTTACCCACAGATAATTGCTTAGTGAGTCTCTTATTTCGTTTTTAATTTTAGACCAATCATTTATATTCTTTTTCTGACATTTATAGAGAGCATTTCTTGCAACATCTTTTGCCCCATCCATTAAGTCTTCAGATTCTCTTACATATACAAATCCTCTAGATACTATATCAGGTCCAGACAATATCTGGTTAGAGCCTCTCTCTAGTGTCACAACAGCAATAATTAGTCCGTTTTCTGATAATTGCTGTCTATCTCTTAATACAATGTTACCAACATCACCAACACCAAGTCCATCAACAAATATTTCGCCTGCTGGAACTTTGCCAACTACTTTTCCTTCACTTTGATTTAATTCTAATACATCCCCAGCTTCTAAAAGAAATATATCCTTTCCTTCTATTCCCATGGTTTTTGCTATTTTTTCATTAGCCTTTAAATGTCTAAATTCACCATGTACTGGTATTGCATATTTGGGTTTTGTTAAGGAATAAATCAGCTTTAGTTCTTCTTCACAAGCATGACCTGATACATGAGTGTCCTGATAAATTACATTAGCACCTTTCATAGATACTTCATTAATAACCTTAGATACTGCTTTCTCATTACCTGGTACAGGTGTAGAGCTAAATATAATTGTATCTGTTGGTTTTATAGAAATCTTACGGTGAATGTTAGCAGCCATTCTAGATAAAGCCGCCATTGACTCTCCTTGGCTTCCTGTTGTTATAACAACGATTTGATCATCTGGATAATTGTTCAACTCTGAAACATCAATTAATGTATTCTTTGGAATATCAAGATATCCAAGTTCAGACGCTGTTCCAACTATGTTCTTCATGCTTCTGCCTTCAACAATAACTTTTCTATTATATTTACCTGCAGAATTAACGATTTGTTGCACTCTGTCTACATTAGATGCAAATGTTGCTACTATTATTCGATTCTTACTGTTTTCTTCAAATATATTGTCAAAAGTCTTACCTACTGTCTTCTCAGACATTGTAAAACCTGGTCTTTCAGCATTAGTACTATCAGATAAAAGTGCTAATACTCCTCTTTTACCAAGTTCACCAAAACGTTGTAAGTCTATAGGATCACCATATACTGGTGTGAAATCAACTTTAAAGTCACCTGTATGAACAATAATTCCTGCTGGACTAAATATTGCAAGTGCTGACGCATCTCCAATACTATGATTGATTTTAATGAATTCAATAGTAAAACATCCTAAATTAATAGATTGTCCATGCTTTATTACTTTTCTTCTTGTTTTTTGTAATAACTTATGTTCTTTAAGTTTATTCTCTAAAATTCCCATTGTAAGGTTTGTACCATAAACTGGGACCTGGATTTCTTTGAGTACATAAGGTAGGGCACCTATATGGTCTTCATGTCCATGGGTAAGGACAATTCCCTTTACCTTGTCTTTGTTTTCTTTTAAATATGTTATATCTGGTATTACGCTATCTATACCTAGCATATCGTCTTCAGGAAATGATATACCACAGTCTACTACGATAATACTACCATCACACTCAAATGCTGTTATATTCATTCCTACTTTTTCTAACCCACCTAGGGGTATAATTTTAATACTTTTTTCTTGTTTTCTTGATATCTTTTGCTTGTTTTTCAAAAGATTGCACCTCCATAATTTTTTTAAAAATATTTATTATAAGTGCAGTCCTTATAAATTATACAGATAGTATAACATATGCTTTTTTAGTATAAGTTTATTATATGCTAACTCTTGTTTGGTTTCGATTTTTCGATACATTCTTTACAATACCCATATAGCTTCACTTCGTGATCTACCACTTCAAAGCCCATGGTGTCTCCAATTGTACTTTCTAATTGCTCTAACAAGTCATCTTTAAATCCTATTATTTTATCACATTCTAAGCATATTAAATGATGATGACGATGAATATTGTCATCTTGGTTTAAATTACCGATCTCGTAACGGACATGACCATCATCTAAGTTTAATTTATCAATTAGGTTTAAATCAGTTAATAGCTGAATAGTTCTATAAATCGTAGCTAATCCAATATTTGGATTCTCTTCTCTTACAATTTCATATATTTCTTCAGCCGTTAAATGCTCACCTGGTCTATCTTTTAAAGTCTCAAGAATAGCAATTCTTTGTGACGTTACTTTAAGTCCGTTTTCCCTTAACAATTTTTTAAAGTGTTCTTTTTCGTTAGGCATTTTTTTCACCAACCTAATCTACCATCTAATTTATAATCGCACTATGTAAATTTTCTTTGTTTTCTTAATTTTAATGTTTACGTTCTTTTATTATTCTAATTCAATACTTACATCATCTAATAATTCTTCAAAGACTTTTGAAAGTAATTTTATTTCTTTTTCATCTTCTAAGAATTCATAAATTGATGTATCATCTTCTTCATCTGATAAATCTTTCAATATATAAGCAGTCTCCTCATCTTCTTGACTATGTGCAAGTAAATAAGTATGACCATTTAGTTTTGTTTGTTCTATAAGAACTAATTCAATTTCTATATTATCATCGGATACAAATCTTATTGTATTCTTATTATCCATTATTACTCCTAAATCTATCTAAAGTCAATCGTTTTCACTATTATACTTTTTTTCATTATTATTTTTATTATAATTATAATCTAAATAATTCTGTAAAATTATCACTGCCGCTATCTTATCTACATAGCTATCTCTATTTTCCCTACGTACATCTCCTTGCATTAAAACTCTACTTGCTTCTACTGTTGTTAATCTTTCG
Organism: uncultured Lachnospiraceae bacterium; assembly: GCA_964643255.1. Taxonomy (GTDB): domain Bacteria; phylum Bacillota; class Clostridia; order Lachnospirales; family Lachnospiraceae; genus JAAYRG01. The sequence goes on along the minus strand of CAZXSM010000021.1, from coordinate 9,680 downwards.
TCCCAAAGTATTACTTCAAGCCCTGTTCTTCTCTCTAGGGTTTTTGCAAATTCTTCAGTCTTTTTAGCCCTATCGCCTATAGAATTGTCCATATTTTTAGGATAACCCAAAACAATCAAATTAACACTGTATTCTTCTATTAACTCTTCAATTCTAGCAAGGGACTTTCGAAGTTGATTTTCTTTTTTTCTTCGAATAGTCTCGATGCCCTGTGCAGTTATTAATAATTCATCACTTATGGCTACTCCTATTGTAACACTGCCATAATCCAATCCCATTATACGCATATATACTCCATTGGTCTACTGTTCTTTATTTAAGTTATTATTTATATAACTCTTAAACAGTTCTTCTAGTATCTCATCTCTTTCAACTTTGATAATAAGGTTTCTAGCCCCTTTATGGCTAGTAATATATGTAGGATCTCCAGACATGATATATCCTACAAACTGATTAACTGGATTATATCCTTTTTCATCCAATGCATCATATACACTAGCTATTACATCCTTTATTGTTTCTTGTTTATCTTTTTGTATGTCTTTAAAATATTGTGTATTATGTGTATTATTTGATCTATGCATAGAAACACGTCCTTCTTTTTGCTAGTATCATTGCGCTTGGATTATATTCTCCAAGACTCAATAACATTTTATTTTATAGGTTTTCCGAACTATCAATTACATCTATAATAATATAGTTTGCTAAATAATTCAATCTATTATTAAGTAAATTTCCTAAAGCAAGGTTTATTCACTTAGTTTTCCAAGCATTATATCATCATTTAATTTGTCTTTAACCTTAATATTTACAATTTGGTTTACTAAGTCCTCATCTGTTTCTAGAGCAATTTTTACATATCTTTCATTATGACCTACTTGATAACTTGTTCCGTTTATTTCTATTGTTTCTTCTACTAAGATTTTTTCTTTTCTTCCGATAAATGAAGACATGTAATCTTGTCTCATCTTATTTTCAAGTTCCATAAGATTATGACTGCGTTGTTTTTTAATTTGTGATTTTACTTGGTCTGGCATTCTTTGTGCACGTGTTCCTTGGCGTGGTGAATATTTGAATATATGCATTTGTGCAAAATCAATATCTTGTAAAAACTTCCTTGTAACTTCAAACTCCTCTTCTGTTTCACCTGGAAAACCTACAATTACATCTGTTGTAATTGCTGGATTATGAAAATATTCACGGAGTAAATCACATTTTTCTTTATATTCTTCACTTGTGTACTTCCTGTTCATTCTCTTAAGTGTAGCATTGCAGCCACTTTGTAGTGATAAATGAAAGTGAGGACATAGTTTAGAATTCTTAGATAAGATTTCTACAAACTCATTTGTAATAATTCTTGGCTCAAGAGAACTAAGTCTTATTCTTTCTAGTCTATTTATTTTAGAAAGTTCTACAATCAAATTAATAAGCTTTGATGTCTTATCATGATTATCAGTAAAATCAATTCCATAAGATGATAAATGAATTCCTGTTAGAACTATCTCCTTGTAACCATTTTCAGTAAGTTTTTCAACTTCATTAATTATAGAATCAACACTTCTACTTCTTACCCTACCTCTAGCATAGGGAATAATACAATAAGAGCAAAATTGATTACAACCATCTTGTATTTTAATAGAAGCCCTAGTTTTTTCAGTCATAGTTTCAATACCTAGCTCTTCAAATTCACTTTCTCTTCCTATATCTAGCACATGTTTATGTTTAACTTGTGTTTTATCTTCTTTATCTATTATAAATTGTTCTACAATATTAACTATATCATGCTTATTATTATTGCCCACGATCAAATCTACGGTGTCTACAAGATCTTTGGTTTCTTTTGTATCATTGGTACTATCTACATCTTTTACTGCTTGAGATGTTTGTACGTAACATCCTGCTGCTACAACTATAGCATCTTGATTCATTTTTCTTGCTTTACGAAGCATTTGCCTTGATTTTCTATCTGCTAAGTTGGTTACTGTACAAGTGTTTACTACGTATATATCTGCTCTATTAGAAAAATCAACCACTTCAAAGTCAGCTTCACGAAAAAGCTTCTCCATTCCTTCTGTTTCATAGGAATTAACTTTACACCCTAAGGTGTGGAAGGCTACTGTTTTTGATTTTTTGTTTATATTTGTATAGGTCTTCATAATATTCCTTTCCCCTGTCTCTTTCTTTTAGCTTTAGCCTTAATAACATACATTTTACTGTTTTAACTCTTTTATTTTTATTAACTTTGTATATTGACTTTTAAACTGTAAATATGTACTATTATAACAGGTAATGAAAAAATTGTATTTTTAAATATATTAAGGAGGATTATAACATGAAATCAGTAAATATCTCATTAGACTCAATAGACAAGGTGAAATCATTTGTTAATATCGTTACTAAATATAGTACAGATCTAGATTTAGTTTCTGGGAGATATGTAATTGATGCTAAATCAATTATGGGGATTTTTAGCTTAGATTTATCAAAACCAATCGAATTAAACATTCATGATGGGGAAGAATCTGACAAACTTCTTGCAGACATTACACCATATATCGTTGATTAATAAAATCACATTTTGTTACTTATGAGGATACATAAATGTATCCTCTTTTTTTTATATATTATTCTACCAAAATAACTTCCTTAGTCTTAATTGCTTGTTCTAGCAAATCATCTATTTTTTCGTTTAATTTCTTTTCAGAGTTTTGAATATTTCTAGATCTCGGTTTTATTACAGGGTGTTTTGCAACAAATATAGTACAACAATCTTCATAAGGTAAAATAGATGTTTCGTAAGTATCTATTTGTTGAGAGATATTAATTATCTCTTGTTTGTCAAGTCCTACTAAGGGTCTATAAACTGGCATATTACATACTTCATTAGTTACTGCAAGAGACTCCAAGGTTTGGCTTGCAACTTGCCCAATACTTTCTCCTGTAACAAGTCCTAGAGCTCTTTCATCATTAGCTATTTTTTCTGCTATCCTCATCATATATCTACGCATTATAATGGTTAATTCGTTATGAGGACATTCATCATATATATATAATTGAATATCTGTAAAGTTAACTATATGAAGATTAATAGGACCTGCATATTTTGATAAGGTTTTTGCAAGGTCTATAACCTTTTGTTTTGCTCTTTCACTTGTATATGGAGGAGCATGGTAATACACCGCTTCAAGGGCTACTCCACGCTTAGCCATCATATATCCTGCAACAGGACTATCAATTCCTCCTGATAGAAGAAGCATAGCTTTGCCATTACTTCCTACAGGCATACCTCCAAGTCCCTTAATGTTTTCAGAGTATATATAAGTGTTATCTCTGACCTCAACCATTATTCTAACATCGGGATTGTGAACATCTACACTCATTTCAGGAAACAAGTTCAAAACATATGCTCCAACTTTAGCACAGATTTCTGGTGATTTTAAAGGATATCCTTTGTCTTGTCTTTTTGCCTCTACTTTAAAAGTGAAGTTTTTATCTTGGTACCTTTTATCAATAAAATCCCCTACACTTTCTTTGATTTCTTCAAAGTCTATGGACTCTAATATCTTCACAGGACATATCCATGCTATTCCAAAAACGTTTTTTAAAGCTTTTACTGCTTCTTGATAATCGTAAACATCAGGACATTCAACATATATTCTCCCTTGAGTTTTAGACACATTAAAATCCCCTAGATGTTCTAGGGCCTTTTTTATATGTCTAATTAAGGAATTTTCGAACATATACTTGTTGTTTCCTTTTAGACCTATTTCACTATATTTTATTAAAAATGCTTTATACATATGTGTTTCTCCAATCACTTTATAATATTGAGTATAAAACCCTCATCGAGGTTGATATCTTCTCAGTATTGGTACAATTTTCTTTAGTTCTTCTAGTGTATGTTGTATTTCATCTACTTTTGTTTGGAATGAAAAAGAAAATCTAATGGTAGAGTTTAGTAATTCCTTATCTACACCAATAGATTTAAGGGTGCTACTAATATCTGGCTTGTTAGATGAACAAGCAGACCCTGATGATACATATATATTTTTGTCTTCTAAGGCATGAAGCAGAACTTCAGCTCGAACCCCTTTAAAACTAACACTTACTATGTGGGGTGCCGACTTTCTTATATCATCCTCTATTCCATTAATTATTATCCCGCTTATATTATTATTTAGGTCAATTATTCCCTCAACAAACTCTTTCTTAATTTTATATAAGTATTTTAATTTTTCTTGATGGTTTTCATATATATCCTTTACAGCTTGGCCAAACCCTGCTATTGCTGGAACATTTTCCGTTCCACTACGCATTCCTTCTTCTTGACCCCCTCCAAGCATAAGAGGACTTACCTTTACCCTATCACGGATATATAAGGCACCTACTCCCTTGGGGCCATGTATTTTATGACCACTTATAGATAAAAGATCTATTCCTAGTCTCTTTGGATATACTTTATATTTACCAAATGCTTGTACGCCGTCTACATGTAATAAGACATTTGAGTTTTTTTCTTTAATTGTTTTGGCTATTAAAGGTATATCATTAATAGAGCCTATCTCATTGTTTACATACATAATAGAAACAAGAATTGTATTTTCATTTACTTGTTTTTTTAGTTCTTCTATTAATATCCTTCCATATTTATCTACAGGAACACGACTTATTTCAAAACCTTGTTCCTCGAGAAAATTAACCACATTATCTACTGACGGATGCTCTATATTAGAAGTAATAATATGGTTTCCTGCTCTCTTATTAGCATAGGCTGCTCCAATAATTCCGAGATTATTAGCCTCTGTACCACTTGATGTAAATGTAATCTCTTTTTCTCTTACCTTTAAAGCCTTTGCTAGTATTTCTCTAGTATTTCTTATATATCTTTCTCCATCTAATCCCTTTATATGTAAAGAAGAAGGGTTACCATAATCCTGAGATAAGACTTTATTCATAATATCTACTACAGAATCAAAAACCTTTGTTGTTGCTGCATTATCTAAATATGTTTCCATTGTTTCACCTACTATATCTATATAAATTACTTTTCTAATTCCAGCATAATCATAGAAATAAGTGCAATTGCTGCAGTTTCTGTTCGCAGTATCCGTTTTCCCAAAGTTATAGAAATAAAATCATTGTTTTTAGCATGGTTGATTTCATCTTCATCAAATCCACCTTCTGGCCCAATAAAAATTCCTATAGACTTTTTATCCTTTATTCCATGAATTATGTCCCTTGTTGCCTTAATGTCCCTTGCCTTTTCGTATGGTATTAATTTAAATTCTAAGTTTTTTCCATAATCTATGGCTTGTGTAAATGTCATTGGACTATGAATCTTAGGTATAATACCTCTAATTGATTGTTTTGCAGCTGAAGTTGCAATTGACTGCCAACGTTCTATTTTTTTATTTTCTCTTTTCTTATCTCTTATCTTTACTATTGTTCTTTTTGTAGTAACGGGAACTATCTCATATACTCCTAATTCTACAGACTTTTGAATAATTAACTCCATTTTATCTTTTTTAGGTATTCCTTGGAAGAGATATACTTTCCCTGGGAGCTCTGTTTCATTTTCATATGAATCTATTATTTTAAGCAAAACTTCGTTATTGTCAATTGATTCTATTATACAGCTAAAGTCTCTTCCCTCTCCATCACATATAATAAGGCTTTCTCCTCTTGTTAAGCGTAAGACATTCTTGATATGATTAACATCTGAATTAGTTATAGTTATAGTATCTCCACTAATCGCTCCACTATCAACGTAAAATCGGTGCATAGCTTGTTTCCCTTCTATATTTTTAGGTGTCTTTTCTGGCAACTATAGATACCCAATCATTCATTTGATTGACTTCAATGATTTCGAATCCGTTAGATTTGATTTCTGCTTCTACTTTATCACTTTGTGTATATAAGATTCCAGAAGATATAAAGTATCCACCCTTTTTCATGTATTTGCCTACAATTTTAGCTAAATCTAATATTACTTCAGTTAGTATATTGGCAACTACAATATCATATTTCATAAGTCCAATTTTTTTATCTAACTCTTTCTCTTTTGCTTCTTCAAGATCAAGTACATTACCAATTAAGAAAGATACATCTTCAGGGGAAACCTCATTAACTCTTACATTTTTTCTTGCTGTCTTTACTGCATTTGCATCTATATCAGTTCCTACTATATTACTTGCACCAAGCTTTTTTGAAATAATTGAAAGGATTCCGCTTCCACATCCTAAATCTAAAACTTTTTGTCCGGGGTTTAAGTATTCTCTAATACCTTTAATGGCAAGTTTAGTGGTTTCATGGGCACCTGTACCAAATGCCATCTCAGGATCTATTTCTACTATCAGGTCATTATGGTTAACTTTATTATTATCTAGTGTTACCCAAGTTGGTTTAATTATAATGTCATCTGCTACTTTAAAGGCCTTAAAATGCTCTTTCCAATTATTAGCCCAATCTTCATCTTTTGTTACTGTAACATCAACATCTCCACTTCCTACATCAACTTTCCCTCTTAAGTCATCTATTCCTTGTTTTACATCTCTTAGAGTACATTGAAGATTTTGACCCTTTTCTATATAAAATATAAGCTGAGCCATCTTATCTTCTTCATCTACTTCAGGCAATATATCAATAAACATAGCCTTCTTTTCTTCTTCAGTAATAGATTCATTGTTAATAAGTTCAACTCCTGAGATGCCAAGATCATACAGCATAGCGCTCATTAGGTCTTGTGCATCAATTGTTGTTGATATAGTTATTTTATACCATTGCATACTTTCCCCCACCTTTACAAAACCCTATATCCTACTTTACTTGTTTTTGCCTCCAAAAAATTTCTTGAATTTGCTATCACCACTATCGCTATCATCATCCTGCTTATCAGTATGATTTTCATCTTCCATAGTAGCCTCGAAATTACGCAAAGCTTCTGTTTGTTCTTTGTTAAGTTTTTTAGGTACATCAACAACTAGTGTTACATAATGGTCTCCTCTCACAGATTTATCTCTAAGAGAAGGCATTCCTTTGTTTCTCAAACGTACTTTAGTGTCTGTTTGTGTGCCTGGTTTAACGCTAAATAAAACGGCTCCATCAACTGTTTGGATTTTGACATCGCCACCAAGAGTAGCCTTAGTAAATGGAATTGATATTGTTGAATATATGTCATATCCTTCTCTTCTAAAAATAGGATGTCTTCCAACATGTACTTCAACTAATAAATCACCTCTAGGTCCTCCATTAATACCAGGTTCACCCTTATCTCTGATACGAATACTTTGTCTATCATCAATACCAGCTGGTATACTAACTTGTATTCTCTTTCTATGGGTTTTATAACCTGAACCATAACAAGAGTCACATTTTTCCTTGATTACTTTTCCCTCACCATGACAAGTTGGACAAGTTTGAACGCTTTGAACCGTACCAAATCCAAACATAGATTGAGACTGAGTAACAACTCTACCTTGACCATCACATTGAGGGCAAGTTTCTGGAGATGTTCCTGGCTTTGCTCCGGATCCATCACAAGTTTCACATTCTTCTTTTAGGTTTAAATCAAGTTCTTTATCAACACCAGTAACTGATTCTTCAAAAGTTATTCTTACGCTAGTACCAACATTTTGACCCTTCATAGGACCTTGATTTGCCCTTGAAGTTCTTCTTCCTCCACCAAATAGATCTCCAAATATATCTCCACCAAAGATGTCTCCAAATATATCATTAAAATCAAAGTCACTAAAGTCAAATCCACCATCAGCTCCATTAGTAAATGCAGCATGACCAAATTGATCGTATTTCTGACGTTTGTCACTCTCACTTAAAACAGCATATGCTTCTGAAGCTTCCTTAAACTTTTCTTCAGCCGCTGGATCATCAGGGTTAGAGTCGGGATGATATTCTTTTGCTAATTTTCTGTAGGCCCTTTTTATATCTGCTTCTGAGGCGTTTTTATCTACGCCCAGGACCTCGTAATAATCACGTTTTCCTGCCATGATACTCTATATCCTCCTTGTGCATTTTCTATGTATAATAAATAAGCTATAATCCTTGTTAATATTCTTAGAAAATACACTTCTTTCTATTATTTCTATATAATATTATACTTTAATATTCTTATTATTTATTTTCTTACACATTTATAAATAGGCAGTCATCTTTGACCGCCTATTTAATGTTACGGAATTTCCATAACCAATATAGTACAATTGTTTTTCATAGTCAAGTAAAATGTCCTATTCAGACCTATATTACTAATATATTTACTTGACTATTAGTAAATATTTTTATCTATCAGCTTATGCTTAAATTTCTGTATAATCTCCATCTACAACATCGTCATCATCACTTGCGTCTGACTGATCTGGTCCTGCTTGACCTGGCTCTCCTTGATCTGCTTGACTTTGTGCTTGTTCGTATATTTTAGCAAATAGGTTTTGAGAACTTGTTGTTAGCTTTTCTGTAGCTGCCTTAATATCAGCAACATCACTTTCGCTCATATTATCAATGTCTGTTCTATCTAATATATCTTTTACTTCTTTAACGTCAGCCTCTACTTCAGCCTTATCGTTAGCATCTAATTGATCTCCAACATCTTCTAGGGATTTTTCTACTGAGAACACTAATGAATCTGCTTCATTTCTAGCATCAATTCCCTCTTTATGTTTTCTATCTTCTGCTTCAAATTCAGCAGCTTCTTTTACTGCCTTATCGATTTCATCATCAGAAAGGTTAGAACCACCAGTTATAGTGATGTGTTGTTCTTTGTTAGTTCCTAGGTCTTTTGCTGATACATTTAAAATACCATTTGCATCAATATCAAAGGTAACTTCGATTTGAGGTACGCCTCTCCTTGCTGGAGCAATACCATCTAATCTAAATTGTCCTAGACTCTTATTATCTTTGGCAAACTTTCTTTCACCTTGAACAACATGGATATCAACTGCAGTTTGATTGTCTGCTGCTGTTGAGAATATCTGGCTTTTCTTAGTTGGGATTGTTGTGTTTCTTTCAATTAAAGGAGTAGCTACTCCACCCATAGTTTCAATACTTAAAGTAAGTGGTGTTACGTCAAGTAATAATATGTCTCCTGCACCTTCATCACCAGCTAATTTACCACCTTGGATAGCTGCACCTAGAGCAACACATTCATCAGGGTTAAGGTTCTTAGAAGGCTCTTGATTTGTTAATTGTTTTACTTTATCTTGAACTGCTGGAATTCTTGTTGAACCACCTACAAGTAGTACTTTGTCAAGCTCAGAAGCTGTAATCCCTGCATCACTTAAAGCGTTTCTAACAGGATCTGCTGTCTTTTCTACTAAATCATGTGTTAATTCATCAAATTTAGCCCTTGTTAAATCCATATCAAAATGTTTTGGACCTGAATCTGTAGCAGTAATAAATGGAAGGTTAATATTAGTTGTTGTTGCAGATGATAATTCGATTTTAGCCTTCTCTGCTGCTTCTTTTAATCTTTGAAGAGCCATATTATCTTTAGATAAGTCAACGCCTTCTTTAGTTTTGAAGTCTTGTATCATATATTCTGTAACTTTATCGTCAAAGTCATCTCCACCAAGTTTGTTGTTTCCTGATGTTGCTAAAACTTCTATGATTCCATCGCCTATTTCAATTACAGATACGTCAAATGTACCTCCACCAAGGTCATATACCAT
>CAZXSM010000020.1:0-28650 GCA_964643255.1 uncultured Lachnospiraceae bacterium | reverse complement strand
TTCACTGTAGCACTAATAGTTTTTGTTCCGCCAGGTATAGCATACTTATAAGTAAACTCTGCTGTAATAATTTTATTTGTCTCATCTGTTTTAACTACTTTAGCACTATAACCACTATCAATTATAGGATCAGTCTTATTAGTGTTATTATTAATCAAACTAGCTGTAACAGCCTTTTTCAAATCTTCACTAGAAACTTTACTAGTGTCTATAACGTTCTTAATCTTATCTTTAACTGTTACATTCAGTGTCTTGTCAAATAAAACATTGTCTTTATAAGTCCCTACATTTTTAGCATCATCGGTATAAGTATAGGTAACCTCATATCCCCAATCTTTTGGTTTTTTATCTAGTTTTGTTTTATTTCGATCCATGTCCTGCCCATTATCTACAACATTAATTCTTCCTAACAAGAATTCATCAACATTTGTACCTTTAGGAATAACATTATCTTTTTTGATAAGACTTATCACAGGTTTCTTAGTGTCCTTAACAATATAGGTTACTTCCTTACTTGCAGTCCTTCCAATAGCATCTGTAATAGAATAAGTCACTGGATATTCACCAATAGTATTTGTATCAACAGTACCTTTAATTTCTATTTGGCCTGTTACATCGTTACCAGTACTATCAAGGGCTTTTGCCCTTGTAAGAACATCAAATTCTTCTCCTCTTTCAATACTTGTTGTCCCTAAAAGATTAATAACTGGTTCTTTACTCTTCCAAGGATTTCTTGGATCAGGATCTGTTGGATCCCATCCTACTGTATTCCTTCCATTAGTTAATGGTAGCTTTATAGCTGATGGTTTTCCTAATGGTCCTGAACTACTAGTATCTCTATATATTTCAACAGTAGTTCCTACTGGACAATTATCATATATCCACTTAGCATCAATTACTGTTAACCTAACACAACCTGCTGATGCTGTTGATCCTAGCTGGTTATAATATCTGTGTCTTACTGAGTCCTTGCTCTGGGCTGCCATAGGAACAGAATGGAATAAAATACCCTGATGTATTCTAGTTGAATATTGTCCCCATACACCGCCATTTAATAACTTCCAAGTATATTTCATTTTAGTATTGTATTTACCAAGTGGTGTTGCATTTCCAGTAGAACATATCATTGCCTTTACTGGAACAGTATAATTATCATTTTCATCTAGCCCATAAATAGTAACTGTATTAAGACTCTTATTAATTTTAATGTAGTAAGGATTTTTCTTAGGCTTACTGGTTTCATCCTCCTCAGATTCGTCCTCCTCAGTTTCCTCAATATATACCTCATCTTCTTCAAAATCAGGTACAGTATCAAGTTCTTCTGATTCTGTTGCTTCTTCACTAGGAGCTTGAGTTTCTACTATATCTTCAATATCCTCTACATCTTGGTCTGTCTCTGTCTGGGCACTTTGACTAGTTTCGGCATCAACACTAGATGTATCTGGTCTAGAAAGAAGGCCTCCTGCCAAGACAACCCCGCCTATTAATAATGCTATAATCAATGCTATTATAGGGTAAGCTATATATTTATTGGCGTTTATCATTTTTATTATTTTCTTTATATTATCTTTCAACCTTTTATTCCTTTCTTTATATAAATTAGATTATTATTAATTATACCAATTCATTTCACTTTTGTTAAGCTAATATCATTTTTTAACATATTATTAATATACTATTATAAGAACACTTGTCAAGGTGAAAGTTTGGATTTATTTACAAATTTTATATTTAAGTATGGATTAACTGCAGTTTTTTTAGTTATTATGATTGAATATGCTTGTTTTCCTATTTCTAGCGAGATAGTTCTCCCATTTTCGGGAGCTGTTGCATCTATTAGCAAGATTAGTTTTCCAATAGTAATAATTGTAAGTGCTATTGCTGGTTTAATTGGAACAAGCTTTTGTTACTTTATTGGCCGATTAGGAGGTAGAACAATTATAAAAAAAATTGTTACTAAGTATCCAAAATCAGAAAAAGGATTGAACTCCTCTATTGAAAGATTCAATAAATATGGTAAATATTCTGTTTGTTTCGGAAGACTTATTCCCCTTATACGTACATACATTGGTTTTGTAGCAGGTGCCTATAATATGCCCTACTCTAGCTATTTTTTATCATCTGCAATTGGTATTACCATATGGAATACATTGCTTATTGGTTTGGGCTATTATTTAAGAGAGAACTGGCAAATAGTTAGTAGTTTATATAATAGATATAAAATGATTGCCCTTCCTTTAGCTATACTGGTTGTTTTATATTTAATTGCAAAAATCAGAAGAAAATGAATTGTTTATTGGACTAATTCATATAATTGATTTAGAAAGACTACAAATTGGAGTGATTTAATAAATATGAGTTGGCATTCTATATCAAGTAACAAGGCTATTCAAAAATTGAATTCTAATATAACAAATGGTTTATCTAATAAAGAAGCACATAAAAGACTAAAAAAATATGGCTACAATATACTAAGTCAGAAGAAAAAAAAAGGATTATTTATACGGTTTTTAGAACAATTTAAAGACTTTATGATAATCATATTAATCTTAGCTGCCATTTTACAACTAGTAGTCTCTTATATAAACGGAGAAGTCGATTTTATTGAACCTACAATAATTATTATGATAGTTGTACTAAACGCTTTGCTCGGTGTTTTTCAAGAAGCAAAAGCAGAAAGATCTCTAGATGCATTAAAGAAATTAAGCACACCCCATGCTTTTGTACATAGAAATGGTAAGAAAACAGAAATTGATGCAAAAGACTTGGTCCCTGGAGATATTATATATTTAGAAACAGGTAGTTTTGTTCCTGCTGATGGTCGCCTGCTTACTAGTATTAACCTAAAAATTGATGAATCTTCCCTAACTGGAGAGTCCCATCCAGTAGATAAGTTTGCAGATAAGGTGCTCCATGAAGAAACTCTTTTAGGTGACCGGGTTAATATGGTCATGGCAAGTGGAATGATTACATATGGACGAGGTACTGCTCTAGTTACAGAAACTGGAATGAATACAGAAGTTGGAAGTATTGCCAAATTAATAATGACTGACAGCACGCCAATGACTCCTCTACAAAAGCGACTTGCAAAAACTGGAAGGATTTTAGGAATTTCCGCCCTTTTAATATGTGTTTTAATATTTATTATTGGAAGCATACAGAAACGTCCTATATTTGACATGTTTATGACTTCTGTAAGCTTAGCAGTTGCTGCTATACCTGAAGGACTGCCTGCCATTGTTACAATCATGTTATCTATTGGTGTTCAAAAAATGGCAAAGAAAAATGCAGTAATAAGAAAACTACCTGCAGTTGAAACTTTAGGAAGTGCTACTGTTATTGCTTCTGATAAAACCGGTACCCTAACACAAAATAAAATGACTGTTACCGAAATATGTTCTTACAAGGGAAAAGAAAAAACAAACAAATTATTTACTAATAAAATACTAACTTATGCTTCTTTGTGTAATGACTCAAGTTTAAGTTTTGAAAAGGAAAAATCTAGACGGCTAAAAAGAAACAAAACAAATAAAGTTCCCATAGTAAGGGGAGATCCTACAGAAAATGCCATAGTTATGGCTGCTTATAATTCTGATATAAATAAAAATGATTTAGAAAATTCTTATCCTAGAGTTTATGAGGTTCCTTTTGATAGTAAAAGAAAGCAAATGACAACTATACAAAGATATGAAGATGATAAGTATATTAGTATTACAAAAGGAGCCTTAGATCTTGTTTTAGATAAGTGCTCTTATATTTATCAAAATGGTAATATAAGACCTATAAACAATACATATAAGAGACAGATTATGAGTTTGAACAAAAACTTGTCTCAAAGAGCTTTAAGAGTTCTTGCTGTTACATATAAAGAACTTTCTCCCAATGATATAAAGAACCTAAAAGATCAAAATGAAGAATTTAGAAATTCCATAATTGAATCAGACCTAATCTTTCTAGGCTTACTTGGAATGATTGATCCACCAAGGCCAGGGGTTAAAGAGGCTGTAGCTACTTGTGAAGCTGCTGGAATTAAGCCTGTTATGGTTACTGGAGATCATATCCTAACCGCCACTGCTATAGCTAAGGAAATAGGAATCATGAACAAAAATGATCCAGATAGATTTGCTATATCTGGAGCAGAACTTAATAAAATGGATGATATTAACTTAACAGCTAACATACATAAATATAAAGTGTTTGCTAGGGTAACACCGGAACATAAGGTTAGAATAGTAAAAGCATTTCAGGCTACAGGTGATGTAGTAGCTATGACTGGTGATGGAGTAAATGATGCTCCCGCCTTAAATGCAGCTGATATTGGTTGTGCTATGGGGATTTCTGGCACAGACGTTGCTAAAAGCGCTTCAGATATGGTTTTAACAGATGACAATTTTGCAACAATTGTATCTGCAGTAAAAGAAGGTCGTGGGATATACGAAAACATAAGAAAAGCAATTCATTTTCTATTATCATGTAATATAGGTGAGTTAATGACTATATTTGTTGCTATCATACTTAATCTACCTTCACCACTAAAGTCAATACAACTTCTATGGGTAAATCTAGTAACAGATTCCCTGCCTGCTATTTCTTTGGCTGTAGACCCAGCTGATAAAGATATAATGAATAGAAAACCCATAGCATCAGATAAGGGGATTTTTTCTGATGGTTTAGGAGCTAAGATAGTTATTGAAGGTCTCTTGATTGGAGCCTTGAGCTTGACTGCTTATATCATTGGTATAAGGCTTTATGACGCACAAGCTCTTAACTTATCATTCTTTAGTGGGAAAAGTACATTTTATATTACTTCTAACGTTGAACCTGCAATTGGTAGAACCATGGCCTTTTGTGTCCTAAGTATATCTCAGTTGTTTCATTCTTTTAACATGAGGTCCGAACATTCATTGTCGAAAGTAGGCTTGTTTTCAAACAAACAATTAGTTTTTTCATTTATTATATGTGGCTTTTTGCAAGTTGCTGTTGTTTCAATAAAGCCCCTAGCTCAAATATTTAGCGTAGTACCTTTAAATTTAGCACAGTGGTCAACAGTTTTAGTTTTATCCTTTATGCCTATTGTTATAGTTGAATTGCAAAAAACTATTAATGACAGATAATATAAACTTCAATTATAAAAGCATTAAAAATAAGCAGGCATAAAGCCTGCTTATTTTTTTTAATTATTAATATTATTTATTATTTTCCTGCTTTAACTGCATTCTTTCCTGCATAAACAGCACATTCTCCAAGTTGTTCTTCAATTCTTAGTAAACGATTGTATTTTGCAACGCGATCACTTCTTGAAGGAGCTCCTGTTTTAATTTGTCCTGCATTAGTTGCAACAGCAATGTCTGCTAATGTACTATCTTCTGTTTCGCCAGATCTGTGAGATATAACAGCTGTCCATCCAGTGTTTTTAGCCATCTCTATTGCTTCTAGAGTTTCTGTTAAAGTACCAATTTGGTTGAATTTAATTAAGATAGAGTTAGCTGCTCCCATATCAATACCTTTTTCAAGTCTTGTTGTATTTGTAACAAATAAGTCGTCACCAACTAATTGTACTCTGTCACCAATACGATCTACTAGTCTTACCCAACCTTCAAAGTCTTCTTCACCAAGTCCATCTTCAATTGAGGTTATTGGATATCTGTCAACTAAATCTTCTAAGTAGTCAATCATTTGATCAACTGTCTTATATTCGTCAGCTTTCCAGAAGTAGTATTCCCCTTCTCTACCTTCTTTTATAGCTGCTTCATACATTTCTGTAGATGCAACGTCTAAAGCTATTTGGAAGTCATCACCATTCTTATATCCTGCTGCTTCTACAGCCTTAACTATATAATCTAAAGCTTGGTCATCACTTTCAAAATTAGGAGCAAATCCACCTTCATCTCCTACTGCTGTTACATAACCATCTTTTGATAATAAACCTTTAAGTGTATGGAATACTGTAGTACACCATTCTAAAGCTTCTGCAAATGATTTAGCACCAACTGGCATAATCATAAATTCTTGAATATTCAAGCTTGAGTCTGCATGCATTCCACCATTAAGTACGTTCATCATAGGAAGTGGAAGCAACTTAGCGTTAACCCCACCAATGTATTGGTAAAGTGGAAGCTCTAAAGACGCAGCTGCTGCTTTAGCTACTGCTAAAGATACACCAAGAATTGCGTTAGCACCTAACTTACCCTTGTTATCTGTTCCATCTAAGTCTATCATTTTTTTATCTATTTCTATTTGATTTAATGCGTTCATACCGATAACAGCATCAGCAATTACAGTGTTTACATTTTCAACTGCTTTTAGAACACCTTTACCTAAATAACGATCCTTGTCACCATCTCTAAGTTCAACTGCCTCAAATGCTCCTGTTGATGCACCAGAAGGAACTGCTGCTCGTCCCATACTTCCATCAACTAATGTTACCTCTACTTCTACAGTTGGATTTCCTCGGGAATCTAATATTTCTCTACCCAGAACTTTTTCAATATCAAAATAAGTACTCATATAATATCTCCTTTCGCGTTAGCAATTTATTTATCATTAATTATATTATAACATATATATAACATAACATTCATTACTACACTCAAATTATATCATACCAAATTATTGATTTAAAGTAGTAAGTAGTTTTAAATTCTTTCTACAAACCTAATGTTATTAATAAAACAAACTTTTCTATACATTTTTCATGAATTATAAGGAAAATTCTTCTTATTTATGCTTTTTTTTTGAAATTTCTCTTCTTTTTAATATTTCGTTTGTGTTTTTATAATGTTTTTTCAAAAAAACCATTTACATTTTTGTTGGTTTATTGTATAATATACTCAATAGAACTAGATAGCTCTTTACCAACCAATTTATAATTTTATTTAGAATTTTATTATTGGTAATTTATAAGATTTATTTAAACTTAGCCTAGATAATGTTAAAAGGATGTTATACTAACTGAGTTTAAGAGAATAATCAAATTGGTAAACCTATTTAAGTTTAATTAGTAAGGTCAAAGAGGTTAAGTTATTTTAGAATTGGATAAGAATAGTCAGAAAGATTAATACTATTTTAGATCTAGAAAGGTAATAATCAAAAGATTAGTACTAATTCAGATTTAGAAAAGATGAAAAAGATTAATGCTATTTTAGATTTAGAAAGGTAATAATCAAAGAGGTTAGTAATATCTTAGGTTTAGGAAAGTAATAATCAGTAGATAAGTATTATTTAAGAAGAAAGCACAAAACCTTAATGATCAAACAAATTAAATTTAATAGTAAGGCTAAGTTGAAGTTTTAAAAGCAGGTTTTTAAAAGAAATTGACTTAAGAAAGTGTGATCGATTGATAAACGAAGTACCATCAGAACATTTACTTGGTTGGTATATCTATCGTAATAAGTTCTATTTAACATAGGGACGAATAATTCCGTAAAAAGAATATTCGTCCTTATTTATTTGTGATTTTATAACTACTTCAATATTACAATAGAATAGGCTGGTAAACCAACTGTTTCCCCATCTAAAGTAACAGGCTCTTCATCTACACTTAAATACCCTCTTATATTATCATAATTATAATCAGACTTAGACAGTTTAACTGTTTTTTCTTCTTCTGAAATATTATATAAGATAATAATACTACTGTCTTCATAAGTCTTCTTTACTGCACATATATCTTCATCTTTTATACTATCTATTAATTCAATATTTCCCCTTGCTATTTCAGGATTTTCATTACGAAGCCTTATAGCATGTTTATAATAATTATATATAGATAGTGGATCTTCAACTTGTTCATTCAAAGAACCATACTTATGAGTAACGGTTTCCATCTGATCTGGTCCGTCTGTCATACCCTCTGTATCCGAGTTAGACCAATACATTGGGGCACGTTTGTTTTCATCTCTTCCGCTTCCAGACATACCTAATTCTTCTCCATAATATACAAATACATTTCCACTCATAAATATATTCATTCCACCGGCCATTTTGATTTTATCTTGATTATCAGGATAAAAACCTGCAGACCTTGCCGTATCATGGTTAGTATAAAAGGAAGCATCCATGCCTGTTTCTGTGTGTTTCTTTATGCCATCTTCCACTTCTTTCATGGCTTTAGCAAATGATTGTGCAGAATTTGAACTACCAATATAGTTTAATGTTTTTACAATCTTTCCATTTTCAGCGGAAAATGCGAAGTTAAACAAACTATCAATACCACTTTCATAGTATTTTACAAAGTTTGAAAAGTTAGTCCAAACCTCTGCAACAATATAATTTTCATTGTTTTTACTTTTGACAAAATCATTAATCCAAGTAAGTATTTCAATGTTTTTTTCTGTGTTTCCTTCTGCAAAATGGAGGGCTGCATCTAACCTAAATCCGCCCACTCCCATATCTAACCAAAATTCCATTATATCTTCTAATTCCTTACGAAGTGATTCGTTTTCTAAATTTAGGTCAGGCATATTACTTGTGAATTCTGATAGGTAATACCAATCTCCTACTCCCGCCCGGTAATAACCTCCTGTAGCGGGATTTTCTTCAACAAAATTATAATAATCTATGTGGGGATTGTGGTCAATACATAAGTCTTTATGATCGCACTCTTCTAGGCCACAAGCCTCAATTCCTAAACTTTTTATAGCTGATTTAAACCATGGGTGGTTATTTGACGAGTGATTAATTACAAGATCAATAATCACTTTAATATCTCTTTCTTCACATTCTTCTAATAAACGTTTAAAATCGTCTAGTGTTCCATAGTCTGGATCTATATCATAATAATCTTTTACATCATATTTGTGATAGGTATCAGATGGCATAATTGGCATCAACCAAATTCCATTAAAGCCTAAGTCTGTATCAGTATTTGGGTCACCATCATTTATATAGTCTAATTTCTCTATTAGACCATTAATGTCTCCTATACCATCACCATCACTGTCATAAAATGAGTATAAAAACACTTCATAATATGTTCTATAATTATCATCAATTATATTTAGGTCCTGATAATATGGATAGTCGATTTCCACAAGATTATCTGTTTCTGTATTACCCTCAGAGCTTTCTTCTATATCTTCAACCTCTAAGTCTATCTCTGTACTTTCCCCTATTTCTATATCTTGTTCAATGTCTTGATCAGTTGTATTACTTTGATTAGAACACCCAAACAAGCATATTGCAGATATCAAACATATACAAATAAAACTGATTCTCTTACTAAGTAAGTTGTTTTTATAAAATTTCATATATTTTAATCTTCCCTCTGATTTGTGTTTGTTATCCTTTAACAGCACCAGATACACTACTTTGATAGAACTTCTGCATAAATATAAATAATAGTGCTATAGGTATAGATACTATAACTGCACCTGCAGCAAATCTAGTATACCAAGTATTTACAAACTCTTTTTCTAACATCTTGTATAACCCAAGTGCAACAGTATAATTATCATAATTATCACCCATTAGAACACTTACAAATATATAGTCTCCCCATGGAGCCATAAATGATGTTAAAACAGTGTAAATGATAATCGGCTTAGATAGTGGTACGGTTATTTTCGTGAATACTTGCCATTTTGTTGCACCATCTAGCCAAGCTGACTCATCAATTGATTTTGATAAAGTATCAAAAAACCCTTTAGCTACAAAGAAATTTAATCCTGCACTACCAGAATACACTAGTACTAGTGCAACCAATGATTGGGAAAGCCCAAAACCTTTAATAATATAATATACAGCTATCATAGACATAAAGCCTGGAAACATACCTATTATAAGGGAAAAACTCATTAAAGTTTTTCTAGATTTGAAACGAAGTCTTGATGTAGTATATGCCATTGACAACACATAAAAAGTAGAAATTATACAAGAAAATATAGCCACTAAAAATGTATTAGAAAACCATTGAGCAAAATAAAACTGATCTGTTTCAGTAAAAAGCTTTATATAATTATCAAGGGTGAACTCACTAGGTATAAAGGTAGGACTATATGTTCCTGTCTGCGTACTAAATGAAGTCATAATTATCCAAATGATTGGAACTAGCCAAATAAAGGATAAAACTATAAGTGCAATATATGCGAATACATTACCAAATCTCTTTTTTGTTCTTGCATTCATATTATTGGAATACCTCCTCATCTTTAAATGATGTTGTTCTATGATAAGTAATTAGTGAAAATGTAGCTGAAAGAATAAATACCACTATACCTATCGTAGATGCATAATTGTAATCTTTTATTGAACCTGTAGTCAACTTATACAACCAGGTAACAAGTAAGTCAGTTTTACCTGCTTGGTAGTAATCTAGTGTAGCAGGACCTCCACCTGTTAAGAAGTAGATAACATTAAAGTTGTTTATATTACCTACAAACTGTGTAATAAGCTGAGGTTGAGTAACAAATACTATATAAGGTAGTGTTATCTTCCAGAATATCACAAGAGAGTTGGCTCCATCTACTTTTGCGGCATCATATAATTCTTTTGGTATATTAGACAAAACTCCTGTAACTTGTAGCATTGTATGAGGAATACCAATCCAAAGGTTTACCACTATAACTGTTACTCTTGCCCAAGTAGGATCTGTTAAGAAGGGTAAATATTCTTCAGGTCTAATAATCCCTAACTGTCTAAGTAGTATGTTTACAGGTCCATTATCATTTAACATCAGTCTACAAATTAATAGGGATACAAATTGTGGAACAGCTATAGAGATAACAAATATAGTTCTCCAAAGGCCTTTAAATTTAATACCCTCTTTATCAATTAATAAAGCTAGAAGTATACCAAATATGTAATTTAAAAAAGTAGCAAATACAGCCCAAATCAATGTCCATCCAAGTACTGGCCAAAAGGTATTTGCTAGTGTACTTCCAGATAATAATAAATCATAGAAATTATCTAAACCAACCCAAGTAAATAAATTACCAGGTGGCTGGTGATTGTTGTCAAAATTTGTAAACGCAATTAGAATCATAAAGAAAAGAGGTAATATATTAAATAAAAATATACCTGTTAGTGGTAATAAAAGTAAAGTTTTATGAAGTTCACTATCAAAATAAGAATGGATATCTTCTTTTAAACTTGGTACTTCTTTACCTGATTGTTTTATCAACTGTACCTTATATGCTGACTTAATACTTGCTCTCCATGTAAGAATAAAAATTACAGTTGTAGAAATAGCGATAACCCCTGCAAGTAACATAAGCATAGAGTTGTCACCCTGTTGCATTATATATATACCTTGTTCTTCATCCATTACCATGCCTTGTTCTTTTGTTCCAAGTGTTGTAAGGCCTTTAAACGCATCAACACCAAAGGTTACCATAAAGAAAACATAGGCAATTTCAATTAATAAAAATAGTAACCCCTTAAATCTTTGTCCTCTAAAGAAATTAGAAAAGCCCATAAAAACAAAGGATAATTTTGTTATTATATCGCCTTTAGAAAATGCTTCACCAAATACCCCAAAAAAATCCTTTAGCCAGCCTAATTTGCTTTTTGACTTTGTTATAGTCGTTAAACCTTCTTCTTTTTTCACGACATTGTCCTCCATCTTAATAGTTAACTATTATGGGCAAGTTCTGTACTTTAAGAACTTAAACCTTATAAAAAAGTAACCCACCGCCAATCCCACTATATATTGCTATTAGGGAAGGATTCTTAGCGGTGGGCTTTTATTATTAGTTAATCTTTATTTGTCTATATGTAGCATCATCAAATCATTAAATCATTAAATCCTATAGTTATTATTAATTATCCAATTGATGACATTATACTTTCAACAAATGTATCAAGTTTTTCTTGTAAGTTATCTTTTGTTATAGTTCCATTAAGAATTTCTGTTCCAAAAGCTTCTGCTGGAGTCCAGTAGTTACCCATTTCTGGAATAGTTGATTGTAGTGTTGAATGAGAAGTTTGTAAGGATAGAGCTGCAACTGCTTGGTTTTCTTGAACTGCAGGATCTTCTGCTAATGCCAAGTTAGTAGGAGCAATACTTCTTTCTTCAAAACGAATCTTTTGGTTTTCTTCATTAGTTATCCATTCAGCTAATTGTTGAGCTGCCATTGGATGTTCAGTAGATGAGTTAACACCAACTAATTTAAAGTCTGCAAAGTTACTTAATTGTTTTTCTTCACCATCAATAGTAATTGTAGGAAGTTTTGTAGCTGCATAACCTTCGCCTAATGCTTCAGCAACTGCATCAGCATTCCATGTACCTGAACACCATGCTGCAAGTTTACCTTCTTCCATAGCTGCTAATGTATTACCTTCATCTTCATCTAAATATCTTGGATTGTTAGCTAAGTCTATTAAATACTCACCAACTGCAACACCATTTTCATCATTGAAAGTTACAGTTGTTGGATCAGTTCCATCTTCACCAAATAATTGGCCACCATTAGCAAAGAAGAATGCTGATAAGTACCAACCATTATTTAAATCACAAGCAAAATTGTAAACTCCATCACCTAGATCTTTTTCCATCATAGTATCAAGATTTTGAACTTCTTCTTCTGTAAACATTGAACTGTCATAGTACATAAACCAGCTGTTTGGAGTAAATGGGTAAGCATATTGCATACCATCAACTATAGTAGCTTGTACTGACGCTTCTGAGTTAGCTGCATTAGCTTCTTCAACATTATAAGTAACTGGGTATAATATACCAGCGTTTACTAATGTAGCTGTTTGGTCTGATGCAAACATAAATACATCTCCACCTGCTGCTGCATCTTTTGTTAATTCTGTAGCTGCGTCTGCCTCAGATACAACACCATAATCCCATGTAATATTATACTCTGGATGAGCTTCTGCGAAACTATCACCCATTTGTTTTAATAAATCTTGCTCTTCTTGAGGTCCCCATACTTTAAGTGTTACATCTTCAACCTCAGCTTCAGCCTCTTCTTCTTCAGCTTCTTCTTCTGTTTCTTCTGGTGCTTCTGTTTCTTCTTGCTGTTCTTCAGTAACAGGTTCAGTTGCAACCTCTTCGTCGTCTCCTCCACAAGCAACTAAGCTACCAATTGTTAGTACTGCTACCATAAGTAGTGCTAAATATTTCATTTTTTTCATACTCTCTACCTTTCCTTTCATAAATTAAATAATGTATATTAAGAATTCTGCACTAAACAAAATGTCTTGTTTAGTAGCAAAAAGCTCTTAACCATTTTAACAGTCCCAAATTTCTTCAGCATAATCTCTAATCGTTCTATCACTTGAGAATTTTCCTGCATTTGCAGTGTTGATAAATGCTTTCTTACGGAAATCTTTGATGTTACTATAATCTCTATTACATTGTAACTTCATATCACAATAAGGAATAAAATCTAACATTAAGTAGTATTGATCTGCACTATGCCAATTAGCACCTTCTAATAAAGAATTATATAAATCTCTATAAACCCCTGTGCCTTGGTCGTCAAAAGTGCCATTTATTAATGTATCAACAACTCTTTTTATCCTTGGATTATCATTATAGATTGATTTAGGATCATAATTGTCTTTTATTTTATCAATATCTTCTACTCTAGCTCCAAAGATATAATTGTTTTCTTCACCAGCTTGTTCAACAATTTCTACATTGGCCCCATCATAGGTTCCTAATGTAACAGCTCCATTTAACATAAACTTCATGTTACCTGTTCCTGATGCTTCAGTTCCTGCTGTAGATATTTGTTCAGAAACATCAGCTGCTGGGATAAGTTTTTCAGCATATGAAACATTATAATTTGTTACGAAAATAACTTGTAGCTTATCATTAACCTCTTCATCATTATTAACAAGCTCAGCTATATCATTAATATATTTTATAATTCCTTTTGCCCTGTGGTAACCTGGTGCAGCTTTTCCACCGAATATAAACACTGTAGGATTGAAATCTTTAATACTTCCATCCTTAAGTCCAAAGTAAATATCCATTATGGAAAAAGCATTAAGAAGTTGTCTTTTATATTCATGAAGTCTCTTAATCTGTATATCAAAGATGAAATCTGAATTAACTGTTACACCTTCATGCTTTAATATATATTCTGCTAATTGCTTTTTCTTAATTTGCTTTATATCATGGAACTCTTTTAATACTGATTCATCATCAGCATACTTTTCTATATTCTTAATATGGTCCAAATCAGTTATCCATGACTTACCAATCTTTTCAGAGATGAATGATGATAATTCCATGTTTGTTAAAGCTAACCATCTTCTTTGTGTTATACCATTGGTTTTGTTATTAATACGGTCTGGATATATTTCGTGCCATTGTTTTAATTCAGTATTCTTTAATATTTCAGTATGAATTCTAGCCACTCCATTAGTTGAATGAGTTGAAAATATAGCCATTCTTGCCATATCAATTATATTGTCATGAATAATCAAATAATCTCTTTGTTCTTCTTCAGAAGCTTTACCTAAGGTAACTAATTCTTTATGGAGCTCTACATCTATCATTTCAACATACTCATATACTTCAGGAATAACTGATTTAAATAAATCTATATCCCATTTTTCAGAAGCTTCTGCCATTATTGTGTGGTTGGTATAAGCAAATGTTTCTTTAATTATTCTAAATGCCTTTTGGAAACTCAAACCTTCCTTCATTAAAAGTCTTAATGTTTCTGGTATTGCAACTACTGGATGAGTATCATTTAACTGTATTGCATACTCTTTAGAAAAATCATTGAAATCGTTTCCATTTTTAGCTTTATACCTTTTAATAATGTCTTGTATTGAAGCAGATGAGAAGAAATACTCCTGTTTTAACCTAAGAACCTTACCTTGTTTTTCATTATCATTAGGATATAACAAATTGTATATGGCTTCCGCTTCATTTCTCTCTTTTACTGCCCCAGAATAATCAAATTCATTAAATAATTCAAAATCAAACTTTTCTAGAGGTTCAGCTTGCCATAAACGAAGTGTATTAATAGTTTCTCCCCCGTATCCAATCACTGGATAATCATAAGGAACTGCATATACTGATTGATCTTTAAAGTTTATTAATATTTTTTCATCTTCTTTTCTTACTGACCATGGATCACCATATTGTTGCCAGTCATCAGGCATTTCTTTTTGGAAACCATCTTCAAAATATTGCTTGAATAAACCAAACTTATAACGGATTCCATAACCATTAAGATTGATACCAACGGTAGCACCAGAGTCTAAGAAACAGGCTGCTAACCTACCAAGGCCACCATTACCAAGTGCCGGATCTTCAAGTTCTTCAAAAACTCTAAAATCAATATTGTTCTCACTAGCTAACTCAGCAAATTGATTTAACAAGCCCATGTTATATAAATTGTTATATATCAGGCGACCAATTAAAAACTCAGCTGAGAAGTAGCATACTTTTTTATTATCTGCATCTAATCCCCAGTCATCATTATCATCAAGAGTACTAATAGCAGCTTTTGATACACTGTGATAAAGTTCAACCAGATTAGCATCTTTGATATCTTTACCAAACTCTAATTCTAATAATGATCCTACGTTAGTCTTAAAATTTCTGTTCATAAAAACCTCCAAGGTAAATAATTTGTTAATAACTTTTTATTTCTATAAAATAATATTGTATCTTAGAAATAATATTGCTTTCGTAAACTTTCGTTAATTCAAAAATATCATCAATTTGTAGTTTTGTCAACTGTTTTTTTAAACTTTTATGGTGACTTTTTATTTAATTAGTTAATATCTCTGTTTATTTCTGTGAATTTATGCATTGATAAACAACAAAATACACTAAAAATGATTTAGATTTGTTGCTCGGCTTTCGCTAAAACACTAGTCTTAAGCTTGTAATTTTATATGTTCTTCTCTTCAAAACATTTAATCTGTTGCATTGAAGCGAAAGAATGCTATACTTTAAGTAATATATTTAATAAAACTTTTAACATAATTAATAAATCTTTATTACAATATAAATATTTTATTAGGAAGAAGGATAGAATATGGTCACTATTAAAGATATCGCTAACAAACTAGGGGTTTCTATAAGTACTGTATCAAAAGGTTTAAATAATGCTGATGATATTAGTAATGAAATGCGTCAAAAGGTTTTGGATACTGCTATAGAAATGGGCTACACACCAAAGAAATCTAAATCTGGAGAAAATAGGAAAATATGTATATTTATAGAAAATATGGACTACGAGAATATTGATCAATTTGGTTACGAAATCATAGTAGGTTTTAAACTTTCGGCTACCAGGAAAAATTGGAAAATTGATGTTGTTCCTACAAACTTACATATGCAAACTGTAGAAAAATATGATTCCTATATGTTAAAGAATGGGTATAGCGGAGCCTTTTTACTGGGCTTTGAATTACACGATGATTGGATAAAACAATTAAATAAGACCACAGTTCCAACTGTCTTATTAGATAATTTTATAGAGAGAAATCATAAGGTTGGATATGTAGGCACTGATAACTATGAAGGCATTGAACTAGCAATTGATTATCTAGTTAATTTAGGTCATGAGAAAATAGCATTTTTAAACGGCGCAAAAAACTCCATGGTGTCTAACCAACGTAACGAAGCATTTGTTACTAGCATTAAACAACATGGACTTAAAGTTGAAAAGGATTTAATTCAATTTGGATATTATGTACCTGATTGTGCTAAAGATCATTTTCCAGCTTTTCTAGAACATGGAGCTACTGCTGTTCTATGCGCAAGTGATAATATGGCAAGTGGAGTTATTCAAGAGGCTAAGAAGAATGGTCTTGAAGTACCAAGGGATATGAGTGTTATAGGTTTTGATGACCTACCTATAGCTGCACACTTTACCCCTTCACTTACTACAATTAGACAAGATAGAATAGAACTTGGTAAGAGTGCATTTATCTTATTAGATGGTTTAATGCATGATATTGCCTTTAGTAAACTCCTTCTTAGGCCTAAATTTATCGTGAGAGAATCTACTGGACCAGTTAATAAATAAGATGCTTTAGCAAGCAGACAAAAGCGTCTTCTTAATACCATATAATATATCATAAGGCATGAAATCTTTTCGTGCCTTTTTTGATTAGGATTGTATATAGGAGTAAACTTAATAGGCTTATTATAATTATGGTTATTAGGTTTATTATTTGCGGTGATAGGCTTTCTAATAGCATAACATGGGGAATTATTGGTAGAATTGCAATTATTATTCCACCAAAGATAGCAATTAGAGATGATAGGGATTGTTTTATTACAAACACTTCGGATTTCCAGTTGAAACTCGGAAATAATAAGTTGGTTAATAGGCCTGCTATTGATGTAAAGAAGGCATAGACACTTGTCATAGCTAGACTAATTAATATATCAATAATATTTAAGTTTAAACCTACAGATAGAATTATTATACTAATATATGTCAAAGGTAATATCACAGTAAGGTTAACTGCTATTTTACTATGGAAGATACTTTTAGTAGTTACAGGAATAGATTTAATTATCCATAAGTTATCACCTTCTAAAGAAATCGAACATGCCGCTGTGTATGATAAGATGATAAAAAATGGTAAGACAAGGGGCACATATCCGCTTATCGTTTCTGCAATAGCCGGGGTTTCTAGTAAAGTAACTATTGTTTCATCATTTATAAACAAGGTTACAATTGATATTAAGAGTAATAAAATCATTCCAATTCCAGTATTTAGAACATAGATGCTTGAGGAAAAAAATCTTAGTAATTCTTTTTTATATAAGGCAACAAATGGACTTGAAGCTTTATATCTTCGCCTTTTCTTTTTTGTATTTGTATAAGTAGATGTGATGCTTGTGTTGATTTCCACAAATTTTCTTGCAATAACCCCTACATAAACCATATATAAAATTAGAGATATTCCTACAAACATGACTAAAGAAACTATATTGTTATTAATCACTGCTTCTTTATACATAGATGCAAATGGGTATAGTTCATTTATTTGATTAGCAATATAGTTTGTACTTTCATATACTGCCTCTTCGGAACTTGCTGTAAAAAAACTAAAAGCCAATATTCCAACTACCAATAGTATGTTTAAGGCTATATTAATCAGGTTTGTGTATTTCATTCTTGCTGATATATAGATTATAATCGTTCCAAATATTGTTCCTATAATCATTGGTATAACTGGTATAATAAACAACAAAATAAAACTATATATATGAAATGATACTGATGGTTTTGCTAAAAAGGCATATGCTATATTGGTAGGAATCATAACAATTAAAGTAAAGGCTAAATTAATAATATATAGAGTTATTAATCTGCTTGCAAGTATTATACTGGTCTTTATTGGTAATGAAATCAGAAGATCATAATCCTTAAAACCAAACAAGGTACCTTTCACTCTTGACATAGTTAATATTATTACAATAACACAAACTAGAGCCATCATAAGGCCTGGTAACAATTCTACTTGGCCTAATTCTCCAAGGACAATACCTATGCTATAGCTATAGAAAAATGCTGTTATCAAAATTAAAACTAGCAATATAAAAGCACCTATTATAGCTAGCGTTTTCAATATCTTCTGTTTTAAATTACTTTTCTTGAAAAACTTATTAAAATCAAATGTTGAACCAAGAGAAATTTTAGTAAGTAGCCACAGGTGTTTCATGGTTCAGTATCCTCCTTAGATTCGTCTAGGTTTAAGAAAACATCTTCTAAACTCTTATCTCCAACTATTTCTTTGGTTGGCCCATCAGCAACTAATTTCCCGTTCTGAATTATTCCAATTTTATTACAAAACTTTTCCGCTACTTCTAATACATGGGTTGAAAATATAATTGCACTACCTTCCTCACATAAGTCAGAAAAAATTCGTCTTAAATCATGGGAAGCTTTAGGATCAAGACCTACAAATGGTTCATCTAATATAAATAACTTAGGCTTATGAACTAAAGCCGCAATTATAGCTGTTTTTTGCTTCATTCCATGAGAATATGATGAAATCAAATCTTCTAAATTATCTGTCATGTTGAATATATCGCTATACTTGTTAATTAACATATCTCTTTCACTTTGTGAGACACCGTAAACATCGGCAATAAAATCAATATATTGTGATCCCGTTAAATGCTCATAGAGATCAGGGTTGTCAGGTATATAAGCTAATTTATGTTTACAAGCTACTGGGTCTTTCTTAATGGATATTCCGTCAACTAATATTTCTCCTTGTTCAAAATCCAGTATTCCTGCTATAGCCTTTAAGGTAGTAGTCTTACCTGCTCCATTATGTCCTATAAAACCATAAATATCTCCAGGCAAAACCGATAGGGTCAAATTATCGACCGCCTTTATACCACCCTTATAAATTTTAGTATAGTCCTTTATTTTTAACATAAGGCCTCCTAGTCCTAAAGTATATTGTATTTATAGATATTATATTTGAAATTAACATGTTTATCAATACTATTGAAGACTTTACTACTAAAGACTTACTTATTTATAAAACTTTCAATTTTATAATATTCTCCATCACTATAAACAGATATTGCACCTCCATCTATTGTAGTATATATCTTACTATCTGCTGCATTAAGCCTATCTATAAGCTCTTCATGGGGATGGCCATAAGAATTGTTCTTACCACATGATATGATAGAAATACTTGGGTTTACTATGTTTAAAAACTCCTTATATGTGGAGTTTTTCGACCCATGATGAGCAACCTTTAATACATTATAAAAATCATCATTTCTTTCCAACAAAGTATTATTTAAGAGATTTTCTCCATTACCTTCTATATCACCACACAAGAGCATATCAAAATTATTATAACTTACACTAAGTACAAGGGAGCTTGAATTTTTATCCAAATAATAATAATCTTCTAATGGATTTAAACAGCTTATCATTAAGTGGCCATTTTTAATAAAATCCCCTTCCTTCATAAATATAATATTTATTCCCTTATCTTTTGCTATGGTAATACACCTCTTATACAAGTCATCTTGTGTTAATAGTTTTGAGATTGAATTTGTATTACCTTCTGTAAGCTTAGGTAAAATCAAATTATTAATTAAAATATTGCCAGAAGGATTCTCCCGGTCCATTTCTTCCATTAATTCAAATATTCCGCTTACATGATCATGGTCAAAATGTGACACAAAGACATAGTCCAAACTATTAATTCCTTTTGATTTTAAAAATGGAATTAATCTATATTTACCTACTTCCTTTATATCCGAACTACCACCATCTATTAAATAAGTGAAATTGTTAACTTCCATGTAAATCCCATCACCTTGGCCCACATCTAAAAATACCGCTTCTAAGTTATTACTAGGATAGGGTATAAAGATAACCATTAATAAAAAGAGAATATAATAACTATATTTCTTTGGCTTCCAATAATTAATTAATATATAAATAAATAGAACTAGATAATATGTAATAATTATAGTCAAGTCTGGCCTTCCAATTATAAGGATATGTCTTGGAAAATTACTAGCAATATTTAGAATCCATTCATAAAAATTCAATAAATAATAGGTTCCAGCTAAGAATATAGAAGCTATTTGTAAATTTAATAAGCCAACCAATCCTCCTAGTATGGCAAGTATAATAATCACAGAAACAAATGGAATTAATAATACGTTAAATAAAATTGAATAAGTGGAAATTTCAAAAAAGAAATATAAAAGAATTGGTAAGGTCATTATTTGTACACTTAGACTAACTAATATACTATCTACAATGGCCTTTAAGGCCTTGTTTTGGATGTTTATTCCCATAGAAAGTGGTTGATAAATTAAACTAATTCCAAGTATTGCACCATATGATAATAAAAAGCCTGTACTATATATTTGAAGTGGATTGTCCATTAAGATTATTAAGGCACTTAGAGATGCTGCAGATAAGGAATCATAGGTTCTTCCTAATATGTTTGATATCAAGGCTATAAATAACATAATCACTGCCCTACTAGTTGAAACGCTAAAGTTTGTAAGAACACCATAAGAATATATAAATATTATAGATACTATGACTGCTAGAGAAATCCTAAAACCTAGTCGTTTTAAACCTTTATAAAAAGTCATTCCTATGAGTGATACATGAAGTCCAGAAATGGCAAGAATATGTGATATACCATGGGTTTGATAAAGCTCTTTTATATTAGAGTCAAGACTGGTCTTATCACCCAGGATCATTGCTGATAAAACTCCAGAATTTTTAAGAGGTAATATAGTTTCATATACATGAAACATCTTCTTTTTTATTTTGTATAAGAAATCATGATAAGGGCTATATTCTTCATTTACAATTTCTATTGAATCACAGTATACTTTATAATCATGTTTTAGTATTTTATTATAAGAATATTCATCGAATTGTCCGGGATTTGTGGCTTTTTGAAATTTGGCTAAGTTACCACTAATAGATATGGTATTGCCAATTTTAGAATTGATTGGATTATTATTAAATACTTTTATACCCTTACTATAGAATTTCAGTGTTTTGCTATTAGAATCAAGATTACTATTATTTATATCTATAATACACTCTTCTATTATTATTAATTGATATTTTTCCTTGTCTTCTATATTTTTCACCTTGCCAATGATATTAGCATATATCTCATCTTCAAAATAATTGTCCATTTCATTAATGGTCGTAGCTTGTTTCATAAGAAAATTTCCCATAATGAAAAATATAGGTAAAAAAATTATAAATGCAAAAGATAAAAAGTCTTGTGGATTAATAGAAAGAATTTTATATAGATATATCATTAGAATAATACAAAGAAGTGCGATTATAAGAAAGAGGGGGAATGGTTCTAGTCTATATAAAACCATCCCGCCTAAAAATGAAAGTAATAACCATATTAAAGGTCTTTTTAAATTCAGGCCACATCCCCCCCCTAACTACTATAATCAATTATTTCAAGTTTTCGATCAAAGGGTTCATTGAATTTTATTCCATTATAATCTTCTATCATAGTTCCATTTATAGTAAATGAAACACTACTAACATATGATAATTCAACCAGAGAATTGACAATAGAGTAAATTACTATCTCTGGATCTATCTCAGCATTATAATTTAAAAACTCTTCGTTAAGGTCCACATAGCAAATTCCTTCTTTTGTTGTAATGCTATTGAGTTTAGTTTCCTCAGGAACTGTTTGTATCATGTTGTCTTCAACTGGTCCTAATATTAGCCTATTAAGAATTAACTCTACAATAGGTATGTTGCCATCATATGTAATTCTCAAGTTGGAAGGTAACAAAGCAGTACCTTGTTTATTGGAAAAATATACTGTTACATAAACATCTTCTGCATTTGTACTATGAATAAAATTATTAGTATGCATAAAACCTATTGGTTTACCTTTAGAGTCCATAAGAGGTTGTCCGTTGACAGTAAACTCAATATACTCAACTTCTTCTACTTGTGACAAGGTTTTTACAATAGTGGCCCGACATAAAACTTCTGCAATCCCTGTAAGATTATTATATTCTGAGTTAAAGTCAAAAGTTAGCCTTCCATCATCAGTTAAGCTATATCCTTGAACAATTACTGAATCTGGCTTTGCTTTCTTCATAGATGAATGGTCTGGATTTTGACTAAGTGCATCAATTAATTCTTTAATTAATTGATCTGTAGTATCACTTTTAGGTACATAGTCCATACCTACAATACTAGTCTGGGTTGCATCCAGGAAATATATTTGCATCTGGGAATCTTCTTCTTGACTTTGTGAAGCTCCCTGATTGTCCTTATCACAGGCTATTAATAAAACAGAAAACAATAATATTACAAGTATAAATATTATGCTTTTCTTAACTTTTTTTTCTTTTATCTTAAATTTTGTTTGCATTAAATTATCAAACCTCTCCAGAAAATTTATTATTCGATGTAATTAATAGGTATACGAATTGTAAATGTTGTACCTTCGCCTTCTTTACTATATACTTTTATAGCACCTTTATGGAGTAAGACTACATTTTTAGTTATTGAAAGTCCTAGGCCTGTCCCTCCTGTTCCTCTAGAACGTGCCTTATCAACCCTATAAAACCTTTCAAATATTACATCTTGTTCTTCTTCTGGAATTCCTATACCAGAATCTGCAACTTTTACATAGAAATATTTATGGTCAGCATTTAGTGAAACCCTTACCCAACCATCTTCCAAGTTGTACTTAATAGCATTTTCAATCAAATTAGTTAGAGCAAGAGACAATTTTACCTCATCAACTTCTACCATTACCTCTCTATAACTTTCATATACAAGTTCTATATTACGCTGTTTTGCAATTGGTCTAAGTCTTTTTAGTACTAATTCCAATAATTCATTAATGTTTACTGATGAAATATTCATATCACCAGATGATTTATTAAGCTTTACTAGTGTTAGTAAATCATTAATTATCTTATTTTCTCTATCTATTTCCTCAGTAATATCAGTCATGAATTCTCTATATAATTCTGCTGGTGCATCTTCTTGAGCTAAGAGAGAATCCGCTAAAACCTTTACTGATGTAAGTGGTGTTTTTAATTCATGAGAAACATTAGATACAAACTCTTGCCTAGAATCCTCTAGAGTTTTAATCTTTTGCAGCATTCGATTTAGTGCCTTTTGAACTTCTCTTATTTCATTATAACCCCTTATTTCAATTTCCTCTTCCATATATCCATCTTGTAAATCGTTAATAGTTTTCACTAAGTTATCAAGGGGATTCATGAATTTCCTAACAAGCAAGAAGGATACTGTTGCTACAAGAATGGTAAGTGCTGTGATTAGTGTAGTAGCACTTCTTACAAGTTTGGAAGATAACTCCGTAATATTTTTTATGGCAAAGTTCATAATCAAAACACCATGTGTTTCATTTGTAGAACTATCTAGTATTGGTAGAACAATCTCAATGTATTCATCATTTTTCTCGGTGTTAATAGAACTTGAACCACCAAGGGCGTTAATTACTTCTTTTGATATTAAGGTCTTACCTTCTTCAAGACCATAACTGTCCTTTAATATATTCATTTCACTGTTAATGACTATAATACGGGCTTGATAGAAACTAGAATCTCTATTAATTTCTTGATTAACTGATTCAATTGTTGTGTCATCAAGATATCCAGACGTTAATATTAAATTACTTAAAAAATTCCCTTGACTTTGCAAATCTGAAACTCTTTGAGTCCTAGCATTCTCATTATAAGTTTCTATCATTTCTCCTGCAAGAAAAAACAAGGGAACTGTGCCAATTAATAAGAGGGCAACAAAAATGTTGACCCTCATGCTATTCAAAAACCATACTTTCGATTTAATTTTGGAAAAAATAACCTACACCCCATTTTGTATGTATGTATTTTGGTTCGCTAGGATTCATTTCTACTTTTTCTCTTAATCTTCGTATGTGAACATCGACAGTCCTTACATCTCCTGGATAATCATAGCCCCATACTAAATTAAGAAGTTCATCTCTACTGTACACTTTGTTGGGGTTTTTCATTAATAATTCAAGTAAATCAAATTCTTTAGCTGTTAAATTAGCTTCTGCATCATCTACAAAAACACGTCTACTTTCTGTATCAATTTTCAAACTACCTATTTCAATCGTCTTATCATTTTCTTTGGATTCTTGTCTCTTATTTCTACGAAGTATCGCCTTTATTCTAGCTTTTAATTCAAGAATATTAAATGGTTTAGTAAGATAATCGTCAGCACCATATTCTAATCCTAATATTTTATCCATATCATCATTTTTAGCAGTAAGCATAATAATAGGTACATTTGAAAATTCTCTAATATGTCGACATACTTCAAAACCTGACATCTCTGGTAGCATAATATCTAATAGAATAATGTCATATTCGTTTCTTTTTGCCAATTCTAGAGCCTCTTCACCATCATATGCACCATCAACTTCCATTCCTTCTTGCTCTAAACTGAAACGGATACCCTTCACGATTAATTTTTCATCATCTACAACAAGCACTTTTCTCGCCACTAAACCACCTCTTAATCTATAATCTAATCAACAGTTATAAACTCCGATATTTTATTAAAAGCAGCTTCTTTAATTCCACTTATATTCATAATATCTTCAATTCTATTAAATCTACCATGTTTTTCTCTATAATCTATTATACTACTGGCTTTCGCTTCACCGATACCAGTTAATGTCATTAACTCATCTTTAGATGCTATATTAATATTTACTTTATTACTTTTACTATCTTCTTGTAAATTACTAGAACCCTTTGCTAAATCTAGTGGAATTGAGACTTGTAAGTCTTCTAATTCCTTGTTTGTAGGAATATAAACCTGCTCTCCGTCCATAAGACTAGCGGCTTGATTAATGTAATCTCCTGCTGCATCGTCACTTAGACCACCTGCAAGCTTAATAAGTTCATAAACTCTAGTACTTTCAATTGCTTCATAAACACCAGGATTATTAACTGCTCCACTAATATGAACATATATAAACTTTGTTGTTTCTGAAGGTGGTTCTTCAATTAATAAACCATCTATACCATCTGATGTAGAAAGGCCTTCTTTATCAGAGTCTGATGTAGCAACACCTTCTTGGTCGAGTTCGATAGCAAGGTCATCAGTAGAGCTATCCTCTACAGATATAATATCTTCATCCTTATTAAAATCACAACTATAAAGAATTCCAGTTAATGAAAGAAAAAAGATTGTTAAATATACTTTAATTTTTTTAAACTTCATACATGATCTCCTTCTTACAAGAGACCATTTACAAACATCCTCATATACATTATACCTATTATTTTAACCAATATTTCATAATAATACAATAGGTAAATGGTTTAATGAAAACATTTTCTGGTCTAGCCTAATGAGATTCCCATTGAAAAACCAATATACCTACAATAATAAATACAAGACCAACTAGCTTTCTCCACTGAAAATCTATTTTATCCGCACCGAACAATCCAAACAATTCAATAATATATGATGTCATAAGTTGAGCTGCAACAATTAGCATAGTTGCTTTGGCAGGTCCAAGTGTACCTGTAGCTCCAATAACTGTAAATGTTATAAATGCACCAATTACTCCACCTAATAACATATATTTATTATCAATTTTAAAAAGAGATGTAAAACCAACTTCCTTACCAAACATTAGCCACCCAATAAAACAAACTATAAATGCTGTTATCTGCACAAATGTAGATGATAAATATATATTAGTTTGTTTAGTCACTCCTGTATTAAATACACCTTGAATGCTCATTAATGTCCCAGATAGAATGGCTATTAATATTCCTAACATTATTTGCTACCACCTTCACCTATATTGTCACATAAATTACAATGTTTTCTATATTTTATCCTATATCTTATGTCTTTATTCAAATAAAATAATTAAACATCTATTATTAACATTTCCTTACCAATTATGGATAAATTTAACCTAGGCCTTACATAATTTATGTAAGGCCTAGGTTAAAGCTGCTGCTATATATATCAATGATTAATAATTGTATTTATCAAGAAATTCATTTAGTTTGTTTTCATAAGTAACCGGGTCAACAACGGCTGATAGGCCATGTTCTGCTTCCGGCACTATTAGGATATCTTTGTTGTCGGCTTTTGCTTTGTACATATCCTGGCTCATTGAGCAAGGGATAAAGGTATCTGCTTGACCATGAATGAATAAGACGGGTTTCTTGGTAACTGCTACTGTTTCTATTGGCGAAACATCTTGGACCTTAAAGCCAGCCCTTAGTTTTACAAGTAGTGCGCTTATATATACAAAAGGGAATTTTGGCAAAAGAAATCTTCTTTTAAATAAATATTTTGCCAATTCAGGAAAATCTGAATATCCACAATCTGCTATGGCTAAATATACTCTTGTATCTACTCCTAGATGAGATAGAACTGTGGCTGCCCCCATTGATTCCCCATGAGTTATTATTGATACATTACTGTTATAATTTATGTAACACCAATCCACAACTGTTTGCAAATCATATTTTTCATAATAACCCATTGAGGTATGAGCCTTGCCACTAAGTCCATGATTTCTATGATCATAAGTGATCACTGTTATACCACGATTTAAGAAAAACTTTGCATAGACTGAGGTACTTAACTTACTTCTTGTATATCCATGGCACAGTATTGCAATCTTGATCTTTTTATCGAGATTGCTTAGTTGTTTCTTACTCTTTTCATTATCTATTTGCATACAGGAAAGCTCATATCCATATCTAGACTTTATAGTAAACTCTTTCTTTTCCCAGCTATTATATAAATCCTCATCTAGTCTTCCTTCTTTTATCTCTAGATTATATAAGACCTTATTATTAAGAACTAAGGGTTTAACTACAAAATTAGATAATATCCAAGATGTTATTAATATTGCTATCAGAATTATTAATATTATTGATATAAAAGCAGGCATAGTAAACTCCTTTTTCAAGCTAGGTAGTTACTTAGTATCCTTATCCTGGTTGTTTTCTCTTACACTATCTTCCTTGTTTTCTTTGTTCTTATTATCATTATGATTTTCATTTACATTATGCTTGTTAGCATTATTTTCATTAAAATTATTATTCCAACTACTAGGACTTCTACGATTAAAGTCTCTGGAAGTATTTCTTTCTCTATACTTCCTGTTTCCTTTTCTTATAAGCAAAACAATAATAAATATTACAAGTAACCAAATAATAATATATGGTAAATTAACTATAAACCATACTAAAAGATCTGCAAGGTCATCTTTTATATCAGTAAAAGTTTTCTTTGTTCCCCTAGATATCCTATCAAGAATTGAATCTTCAGAATCTATTCCTGAACTCATCAACCTTACTTCTTGAATATCCACTAATATTGTGGAAAAATCAACTTGATTATCAATTGTACGAGTCTGTGTTTTTAGACTTTGAAGTTCATAGCGCACGCTTGTTAATCTAGCTTCAAGGGATATAATGTCATCTATGTCCTCAGCTCTTTCTAATAATTTGAGTAACCTTTCTTGTTCAATCTCTAAAGCCTCAGTACGGCTCTCCAAATCAACATACTGAAGGGTAACATTCTCAACATTTTCTTCCTTACTAATTATATTAGCTATACCACCTAGATTGCTAACAAAACCATCAACACTTTCTTTTGGAATTCTTGCGATTATAGTTCCATATCTTAAGTTATCACTCTCATAATGTCTTCCTGTCAATCTAGAAGTTTCTATATATCCGTCAAGTTCCCTTACTTGGGTTTCTATAGACTTTACTAAATCATCAAAGTTCTTAGTTTCTAAGCTTAAGTTGATTTTACGAATTATCTTATCCTTTGACTCATACAATATGTCGTCTTTTTCACTTACAGGGCTTTCTGTTTCTTCTATACTATCTTCTGACAACTCACCATCTTCATAACTATAATCGTAATCCCAGTTTCCTTCTCCAGCTGTATCTACATCCATTTGAGCATATTCGGGACTAATACTATCAGTTCCACCACTATCGTTTGCTCCACACCCAGCTAACAAAAACATAACAAGTAATAATAAGAATACTTTACAAAGCTTTGAACTAGTCTTTTTCATAAAATCCTCCTCTTCTCCTCTTTGATGCAATTGGAAAAATACAACTTTCCTAATTAACAAATATAATTATTAGAACTTATATTATATCGTAAATTTCAAGTTTAAGTTAGCCACTTATTGTAATTAAATTTAGCTAACAAA
>CAZXSM010000019.1:0-28790 GCA_964643255.1 uncultured Lachnospiraceae bacterium | reverse complement strand
ATTAGCTTCAACAAGATTTCCTTCTATTAACTATTACAATATATCTAACAAACCTGTAGATATGCCTGTGGTTTGGACAAAGTTCTGGGGTAATGGAAGAGTATTTTATAATTCCCTTGGTCATCATGATGATGTATTTGATAAATCACCTAATGCAGAAATTCTAATGGAACGTGGTTTATTATGGGCAGCTGAAGGAAAACAATATGCATTAGATAATAATTTGGATACAAAAGCATTTGAAAGCACAGCTAAAATGTACTAATAAATTTATAATTGTTTAAACTGGAGGTATGAAAGATGGAAAAAGTTAAAATAGCAATAATTGGAGTTGGTGATATTAGCGGTATTTATCTTGAAAATATTACCAACATGTATAAAGAGATAGAAATTATAGGTGTATGTGATCTAATAAAAGATAGGGCTATAAATGCACAGGATAAATATAATATACCTAAAGTCTATGAGACTATGGAAGATGCCTTTAAAGACCCTGAAGTTGAAATCGTTTTAAATCTGACGAGACCAACTGAACATTATGATGTTACTAAGACGGCACTTGAAGCAGGTAAGCATGTATATAGTGAAAAACCTCTTGCAGCAACTTATGAAGAAGGTAAAGAATTAGCTGAGTTGGCTGAAGAAAAAGGCCTAATGCTTGGTGGTGCTCCAGATACATTCTTAGG
The DNA here is from genome assembly GCA_964643255.1 of uncultured Lachnospiraceae bacterium. Classification (GTDB taxonomy): domain Bacteria; phylum Bacillota; class Clostridia; order Lachnospirales; family Lachnospiraceae; genus JAAYRG01. Next base: position 28,104 of record CAZXSM010000019.1, on the reverse strand, counting down.
AGCGGGTATACAGACTTGTCGTGAAATAATTGATAAAGGACTTATTGGTGAACCAGTTGGGGCATCAGCATCTATGGTTTGTCGTGGACATGAAGGTTGGCATCCAGATCCAGAGTTTTATTACAAGCATGGTGGCGGTCCTATGATGGATATGGGTCCATACTATATTTCTGCACTAGTGAATTTATTAGGCGGTGTATCTGGCTTAACAGGTATAGCCAAAACAAGCTTTGATAAAAGAGTTATAACTAGTGAACCACTTAATGGGACTATTATTGATGTAGAAGTTCCTACCTTTACATCAGGTATTATGAACTTTGATAATGGTGCTGTAGGTATGATTTTTACTACTTTTGATGTACATTATGACACACAAGCTAAATTTGAGATTTATGGATCAGAAGGGACACTAATTCTACCAGATCCAAACACATTTGGTGGAGACATTAAGTTACTACGTCCTGAAGAGGGAGAATACAGACAAATGCCTTTAATGTTTGACTATGCAGATAATAGCCGTGGTCTAGGCCTTGCAGATATGGCAAAGGCTCTTAGAACGGGAAGAGAATATAGGGCTAATTATGACTTAACCTTACATGTATTAGAAATCCTAACTAGTTTTGAAAAGAGTAGTGACCAAGGGAAATATATATCATTAGAAACAAAATATGATAGAGGATTAGCAATGAAAAATAATCTAATTAAAGGTATTTTAGATTAAATTTAATTATTATCTACTGAGTACAATGTTAAACATTTTATAATAAAATAAACTATGAGCTTAATTGTAACTAAGACTTTTCAGATGTTCCAGCATATAAAATCTTTGAAAAACATATAAGATGGAAAAGAAGATACTATTTTGATTTTAAAAGATCAATGAAAAAAGAATTAATGAATTTCAGAGAAATTTTATTGTAATTTATTTGTAGAGATTAAAAAAGAGTAAAGTTAATAATTAAAATATAGAGAATAGAAATGAGTGTATATACCGGGAACTCAATATTACTATGAAAGGTCTTGATAAGTTGATTACGTTAAAAGAAATAGCTAGAATCTGTGATGTTTCCATAACTACGGTATCTAATGTATTAAATGGAAAACCTAAAGTTGGTAAAGAAACAAGAAAAAAAGTGCTTAAAGTAGTTGAAGAAACAGGATATCAACCAAACTATTTTGCTCAAACAATTAGAAAACAAAAGACTAGAATGATAGGGATTGTTGTTGAGGATTTAGATCTGTTTAGCACTACACCCATAGTAGAATCAATAATGGCATATTGCGATGATAATGGTTATCGAACAATACTTGTTAATATGAGATTATATGATAGATGGAAAGATACTTGGTATGCAGATGAACTTAAAACAAAGTCAGTATTTGATCCAACTATTCGTGAATTGTTATCAATTAAAGTTGATGGCATTATATATGTTGCTGGGCACTGCCGTTATATTAACTACTTTGGTGATGACTTTAAACATCCTGCAATTATAGTATATGCCCTATCTACATCACCAAGAATTCCATCAATTGTATTTGATGATGAGAAGGGTAGTTATGATATAACAAAACATCTTATTTCAAAAGGACATCGAAGAATTGGTGTAATTGCTGGAACCATGGATAATCTACATACACAGAAGAGAACTTTAGGATATCAAAAGGCCCTATTAGAAGAAAAAATATTATTTAATCCAGACTGGATTAAATATGGGGACTGGGAAAGAGAATCAGGATATATACAAGCTGAAAAGCTAGTAAAAGAAAATGTTACTGCTATATTTTGTATGAATGATTTGATGGCTGCTGGTGCATATGATTATCTTTATGATAATAATATAATTGTGGGAGAAGATATTTCAATAGTGGGTTATGATAATAATGAGATTTCTGCTTTCTTAAGACCTCAGCTTACAACCAGTGATATACCACTTAGAAACATAGGTAAAACAGCAGCAGAATATTTTATTAAGGTAATTGATAATGAAATTGATATTAAAGATGAGCAAAAGATTATTAAATTACCATGCGAGCTAGTTATAAGAGATTCTGTAAAAAATATTATATAAATATAAAACAACCTGGTAGTATCATTTAGAAACTTACCAGGTTATTTTAATGTTAAATTTATTCAACTTTTAGAAGTACTACAGATTTTGGTGGAATATTAGCATATATTCGGTTGTTTTCTAACCTTACATCTTCATAAGATTCTACCTTAACTGAATCAGGTTCTTCAAAAGTATTTCTAGCATTCATCTCTTTGGAAGTTAATATAGAAGCGGATATCTTGCTTTTGTTTTCTTCAATTAAGTTACAGTCTATTTCAGCCTTATTGTTTGGATCTAAGTTACATATTGTTATATGAATTTTACCTTCTGAGTTTTTAGAAGCTGAAGCACTAAGTTGGTTAATTTTTTCATCACCATATTGATAATATGTATTCTCTAAGTCTATATCAAGCAATGTGGCATCTTGATGAACGGAAAACATCTTAAACACATGGTATGTTGGAGTCAATATCATTTTATGACCTTCTGTTAAAATAACCGATTGTAGTACATTAATCATCTGAGCTAGATTAGCCATCTCTATACGATCACAGTGATTATTAAAAAGGTTAAGGTTTATACCTGCTACCAAGGCATCACGAAGAGTATTTTGTTGATAGAGAAAACTTGGATTTGTACCTGGTTCGACCTGATACCAAGCGCCCCACTCGTCTATTATAAGTCCTACCTTTTTGTTCTTATCATATTTATCCAATATCTCTATGTTTTTTTCAATTATTTCTTCCATATATAAAGTCATTTTTAATATCTTGAACCATTCTTTTTCATCAAAATCAACGGCAGATCCCTTTGGTTTACTCCAATCTAATGGCATAGTATAGTAATGTAGACTTAAGCCATCCATGTATTCTCCAGCCATTTCCATAAGTACTTCAGTCCACTGATAATCATCAGCATTTGCGCCACAAGCTACTTTATACAACTTGTTATCACCATAATCAGTTAAGTATGTAGCATATCTACGATATTCATCAGAATAGTATTCTGGACGCATGTTACCGCCACATCCCCAGTTTTCATTACCAACAGCAAAATACTTAAGTTTCCAAGGCTTTTCTCTCCCGTTTTCTTTTCTTAGATCAGTCATTGGAGATTTGTTATCAGAAGTTATATATTCAACCCATTGTTGCATTTCTCTTACTGTACCACTGCCGAGATTACCGCTTATATAAGGTTCAGCACCAATCAGTTCGCAAAATTCTAAAAACTCATGAGTACCAAAATGATTATTTTCCGTAACTCCACCCCAATTTGTATTAACCATAGAAGGACGGCTTTCATGTGGACCAATACCATCCATCCAATGGTAGTTATCTGCGAAACATCCTCCTGGCCATCTAAGAACCGGTATCTTCATTTCTCTTAAAGCATCTATTACGTCTGTTCTTATACCATTAATGTTGGGAATGCTAGAATCTTTTCCAACCCAGATTCCCTCATAGATACATCTTCCTAAATGCTCAACAAAATGTCCATAAATGTTTTTGTTAATAATCTCATTCTTAACTTTTGAACTTACTTTCATATTTACCATAACAGACCTCTTTCTTTTTTAATAGATTTTTGCTATTGAATTTAATAAGATATAAAGGAACATTGGAAAAACACATGTAAAACGATTAACATACATCTAATTTAATGCAATATTACTGGAAAGTCAATAAAGAAAGAAAAAAATATAACATATTGTACAAAAACTATTGACATTTAATAACATCTGCCTATATAATATAAATAAATATAAAACGTTAAACATAACTTTTTAGGGGTATTTTGATTAAATAGTAAACCCTGAAAGAGGAAGATAAGATTTAAACTTTGCCTGGTAAAACAAGGAAGGGTATGTAAAAATTTAAATAATAAGATTTACTTTATTGAATTATTAATTATAAAAAGGTCATGGTTTGTAAAGCCTAATAGCTTAGAAGTATAGCTTTTTCCCTAAGGGTATTAGGAATAAAAACCAAATCACCAAAAGTTATGTCTAAAATATAGGATTAATTATCGAAAAATTATACAAAATAAACAAAAAAGTTATTGACAATACCATGTTTTTGGATTATAATATTTTTACAGGTAAAACGATTAACATAAGTTAAATATTATTTAAAATATTTTCAAAATTCCAATAGAAAACAAAAGGGAGGCACTATAATATGAAAAAGAAATTTTTCAAGGACAAGAGAAAGATAAGAGGATATAAAGAGTTTTTATATATCTTACCTTTTTTAATTTTAGTTTTAGTTTTTTCGTATTATCCGTTGTACGGATGGATATATGCTTTTTTTGACTATCAACCACCATTACCATTTTCTTGGGATTCATTTGTGGGTCTTAAGTGGTTTAGAATGTTATTTCAAAACAAATCCTATGCAAAACAAACTGTAGAAGTTCTTCGTAACACATTTGCTATGAGTGGTATATCATTTATTTTTTCATGGGTCCCAATGTTTTTTGCCATAATGCTCAATGAAGTTACTAATAAAAGATTTCGTAAGTTTGTTCAAACATCAACAACATTTCCTAACTTTATCAGTTGGATACTAGTATATTCAGTAGCTTTCCTTATGTTAAGCAACTCTGGTTTATTTAATTCTATTGGTATGGGCTTAGGTATAATAGATCAACCTGTTGATTTTTTAAAGTCTGGTGACAATATATGGTTTAAAATGTGGTTAATGCTAACTTGGAAGAATGCCGGATGGACCGCCATTATTTATTTATCGGCAATTGCTGGTATTGACACAGAATTATATGAAGCTGCAGAAGTGGATGGAGCTAACCGTAGACAAATAATACGTTATATTACACTTCCTGGTTTAATGCCAACATTTTTCGTTATTTTGATTCTAAATATTTCTAACTTCCTTAATACTGGTTTTGAACAATACTTTGTATTCCAGAACGCATGGAATAGAGAATACATACAAGTTTTAGACTTATATACATATAACTTAGCAACTAGTAAACCACCAGCCTATTCTATCTCAGTTGCACTGAGTATGTTAAAGAGTATTGTAAGCGTAGTCCTACTTGTGGGTGCTAACACCTTATCAAAGGTAGTACGCGATGATGGCATAATATAAAGGAGGCTAAGTTGTGAAAAGTAAAATCAAAATTCAAAAAACTGATAAAAAGAACAAAATCAAACGCAAAGGTCTTGGTGAAATAATTTATGACTTAGTTAATTATGTAATGTTGTTTGCTTATGCTTTTATATGTATATATCCATTTTACTATATATTTATAAACTCAATAAGTAACAATAAGATAAGCGAAAGTGGAGGAGTTATTTTTTATCCTAAGGGTATACATTTTCAAAATTATATAGATGCATTTAAAATACCGGGACTTGTTAATGCAACATTTATTTCTGTATCTAGAACTGTAATTGGAACATTACTTACTGTTGGAATATCGGCATTTCTTGGATATATGTTTACTAAAGATACTTTGTTCAAACGCAAATTGTGGTATAGGCTAGTAATTATAACAATGTACTTTAATGCAGGTATTATTCCTTGGTATCTTACAATGAAGAATCTTGGTCTTACTAATAACTTTTGGGGCTACGTATTTCCTATGCTAATATCACCCTTTTATATAATTCTAATAAAAACCTATATAGAATCAACACCAAAAGAGATTCAAGAAGCCGCGGAAGTTGACGGGGCAGGAACCTTAACAGTGTTTTTCAAAATCATGTTACCTATATCGAAACCCATATTAGCAACCGTTACAGTCTTTACAGCAGTTGGACATTGGAACTCTTTCCAAGATACATTACTTTTAATGACAGAGGAAAAATATTTCACTCTACAATTTGTATTATATAGATATTTACAGTCATCACAATCTTTGTCTTCTATAATTAATGCAACTGCAGGTAGTGGAGCCGCAATGCTTGGTAATATGCAAACTCAAACTTCGATAAGAATGACAGTTACAATAATAGTCGTAATCCCTATCGTTTTAGTATATCCGTTTTTCCAAAAATATTTTACAAAAGGAATTATGATTGGTTCTGTTAAGGGATAAATCGTAGTTAGTTATAATTAAATGATCACCTTTATAAAAGGTATCAGTATAAAAAACATTATAATAAGAGGAGGAAATTCATGAGTAGTAAAAAGAAATTGAGTTTTATAATTCTATTAGTGTTGGTTTTAGCATTGTCTATTACTGCCTGTTCAGGCGATAGCGATGATGCTACAAGTGACGAAACTGTTGATCAAGTTGAAGATACAGATGATAGCGCAGATGATGAAACAGATGATGTTGATGAAGAAGATGCTGGTGATGATGCAGCAGCAGGAGATTTAGAGCCTGTAACCCTTGAGGTTTATTCTCAACCAGCCAACTTCCAAGGTGAACAACCTGGTTGGACAGCCAAGATATTAAAAGACAAGTTTAATGTAACTCTATCTATTATAGCACCTCAGGTAGCAGGTGGTGACATATTTGCAGCTCGTGCAGCAGATGGATTTTTAGGAGATATTGTGGTACTTGATAATACTGATATCCAATCTTCTTTAATGTCTGGATTAATTTATGATATTACTGATGAGATGCAACAATTAGAATCATTTGAAGAATATAAAGCACAGCTTGATACATATAATTCTTCATTAGAGGGTGTAGAAGAAGGTCAGTATTATGCATGGCCTACAGAGATGACTAATACAAGTCCAACAACATTTACCCCTATTATTCCTGGTGTTGCTCCTACTGTTCCATGGGATTATTATGATGAGATAGGTGCGCCAGATTTAAATAATTTAAATGATTTAATTGACGCACTTGCAGATATGCAAGAATTACACCCAACAAATGAAGAGGGTGACCCTAGCTATGGTATTACTTTATGGCCTGACTGGGATAGTACATCTATAGAGAATGTTAACCAGCTTACAAAGTGGTATGGTCAAGAAGTAAAAGGTTCTATTCTACTAGATGTATCTGGTGAAATGGTTCCTTTAACAGACGATGATGGAGCATATCATAAAATACTTCAATTCTACTTTGATGCTAATCAAGCTGGAGTTATAGATCCTGATTCTGGTACACAAAACTGGGATAATGTTAATGCTAAATTTAATTCAAAACGTGCTTTCCTAATTTGGAATGACTGGCAACAAGGTTTCTGGAATACAACAGAACGTGGTAATGCGAGAGAAAACTATATGATGGTTCCAGTTAATGACATGAATCTTTATCAACCTTCAGATTCTTTCTTCGGTAGTGGAAGAGCTTTTGCCGTTGGTACTGATGATCCTGTAAAGAAGGAAAGAGCTATGATGGTACTTGATTGGATGTCTAGTCCTGAGGGATTACAGACTATTCATGCAGGTATTTATGGATTCACATATGAAGATGCAGAAGATGGTAATGGTTATGTTCGTACAGCTGAAGGTGAATATGCCCTAATGGATAACTCACCTGTACCAGAAGAATTTGGTGGCGGATATTACGCAGACGGAATGAGTCAAGTAAACCAATGGATGGCTGCAGGGGTAGCGACTAATCCTAATACTGGTTATAGCTATGTTCATAATTTCTGGCCAGCAGAAGTTGAAAAAGCAAAAACAACAACAACTAATGAATGGTCTGAAAGATTTGATGCTGAAGACCCAGTTGACTACTTGTTAAAGAATGATCAAGTAACAGTTGTTCCATTTGTAAATATAAACCTTGATCCTGATACTTCTGATATCTCAGTAATTAGAAATAGTACTGGTACTTTAGTATGTGATGCTTCTTGGAAGATGGTATTTGCTTCAGATCAAGCTGAGTTTGATTCTATCTGGGAAGATTTGAAAGAAGAACTAGAAGGATTCGGTTGGGATGAATTAGTAGAATTCGATATGCAAAACAATCAAAAGATTGTAGACGAAAGAGCAAGAATATTAGATTCTTACTAATTCTCAATTGAAAATTTGAAACTTTAAAAGATTAAGAGGGGTGCTGTCTGCAGCACCCTTTTTACTAAGAAAAAGAGGAAAGAAAAGAGGATTATTATGAGAGATACGAGTAGTTATTTACCTAATGGTAAAAAGTTCAACAATTGGGAAACAAGATCTATATATGATCGTGAATTACATGTTGATAAAAACCATGTAAATGCTTCCGATAATAATGATGGAAGTATAGACCATCCATTTGTAACGATTAATGCAGCAGCAGAAATCGCAACTCCTGGAACTCGTATATTGATTCATAGTGGTGAATATAGAGAATGTGTTAGACCAGCTAGGGGTGGAGAAAGTCCAGAAAAAATGATAAGTTACGAAGCTTACAGTGATGATGAGGTTATAATTAAAGCTTCTGAACTTGTAGAGACTTTTGAAAAAAGTAAAGGATGGAGATTAAGCCCAGGATTCAGGAAAATAGAAAATCAAGATTCTATGCAAGTATGGCAAATTAAAATAGATCCAAACATGTTTAAAGGGTATAATCCTTTTTGTGCTGTCAATATATTACATGATAGACTCTTCATTGAGTATGATAAGACAGATATGACTACATATCTTAATAGAAGAGGAATGGTTTTCTGTGATGGAAAGCCCCTTAAACAGGTAGCATTATATAATCAACTTTCCCAACATGAAGGATCTTTTTGGGTTGAAGCAAATGGGCAAAAAATACATTTTAGATTAGAAAATGATGCTGATCCATTAGACCATAAAATAGAAATTACATGTAGAGAACAATGTTTTGCACCAGAAATCCCATTTTTGTCTTATATTAAAGTAAAGGGCCTAACATGTGCACATGCAGCAACAGGAGCTCCTGTTCCACAAAGAGGTTCCATATCTTGTTATAGAGGACACCACTGGATTATAGAGGATTGTATAATTGATTGGTCAAATGCAGTTGGAATTGATATAGGAAATGAATGTTGGCATCATGAAGTTATTGAGGACCAACTTATTGGTCACAGTATTATAAGAAGATGTGAAATTTATGATGCAGGTGTATGTGGTATAGCAGGACTTTTTGCTACTCATTTTCTAATTGAGGATAATCTCATTCAAGGCACTGGATGGCAAAAGATGGAACTTTCATGGGAAGCAGCAGGCATAAAAACACACGACAGTGTAGATAGTTTGATTAGAAGAAATATTTTCACCAAGACTATTAGAGCTGACCATTTATGGTTAGACTGTAATAATGAAAATAATCGAATCACTCAGAACCTATTTTTAGATGGAATAGAACAAAGAGAAGCCATTTTTATGGAGTGTACTAAAGATGATGTTAATATGATTGATAACAATATTTTCTGGAATGTGGAGGGAAGATTTGATCCAGATGAAGTACCAGAGGAAAAAGGTTCATCAGGATGGTACAAGATGGTAGAAAATGACGTTGTGAATGGATATGCCATTTATGGCGAGGGTACAGATTATCTTCATATAGCCAACAACTTAATGGGTAAATGTAGAGGTTCTGGCTACTTTGCTAAGCCTGTTTCATTTCGTATGTCAGAGACCCAAAGAGGTGGTACATCAAGGGATGTAAGCTTATTTAATAATATGTTTTACAGGTGTCAAGAATCAGCTATCACACTGCCTACAGAGAAGAACGAAGTAGAAGGAAACTTATATGTAAAACCTTCAGGCGGTTATTTAAGAATAATGTATCCGGCACCAGAAGTATGTCTTGATTTGCCTACTTGGAGAAAATTCTATGAGTTTGACATGACAGGACAAGAAGCTTGGTTTGAGATTGATGTTGATACGGATAAGTTCACCTTACAATTTAGTTTGGCTAAAGATAAACCTATATATAGAAGTCAAGTACAAAAAAATGATCATGATTTTATATATAACCCAAAAGAAGTTAATCAGGTATCTTGCGATAGTTTGTATTCAACTGATTTTTATGGAAATCCTAGCCAAGATAATATGCGTATTCCTGGGCCTTTTGCAGAGTTGGAGCCAGGGAAAGTATATAATATTGATCCAAGAAAACTAAACTGATATATATTAAATAAAAAGTACTGCAAGTAAAAAGGAGTGTAATAGACTTGAATAAAAAACTAACTAATAATCAAGCACTTTATTCACATGCATTATATTTTGATCCAATTAATCAACAAAGAATACCAGGAGGAAGTGGAAGACTTCATTTTAATGAGTTTGATAATGTTCCTGGTTATAAAACTCTTGATAATGGTGATATTGAAATAACATATTATGAACCAAATGCCGAAACTGTACAAATGAAAGGCTTTGGAGGTTCCATGGCAGGAAGATATGACCTTGAGCCAGTAGATGATATGCTAGGATATTGGAAGACTATAATATCAGATGTTGGACCAGGTTTTCACTATCATACTTATTTTGTAAATGGAGTTGAGACCATCCATACTCAATTGCCAGTAGGTTATGGTGGCTCTTTTGTTGCAAACTACATTGAAGTACCAGATCCAGATTATACGGATTATTTATTAAAGGATGTTCCCCATGGTTCTATACACATGGAAATATACAAATCAAGTGTAACAGGTAGATATAGGAACTGCTGGATTTATACACCTCCTGCTTATGAAAAGAATACTGACAAAAGATATCCGGTATTTTATATGCAACATGGTGGTGGAGAAAATGAAACAGGCTGGTTATGGCAAGGAAAAATTAATTACATCATGGATAACCTAATAGCTGAAGGCAAGTGCGAGGAAATGATTATCGTAATGAACTGTGGATATAATTTCCAAGAAGTCGGACAAGATAGGTTTATATTAAAGGACATTGATGAGGTTATTGTAAAAGACTGTGTACTCATGATTGATGAAAAGTATCGTACTATAGCAGATAGGGATTATAGGGCGATTGCTGGCTTATCATTTGGTTCAATACATGCAAGAATGACTGCACTTGGACATTTAGATGTGTTTTCTGCTTTAGGAATATATAGTGGTGGCTTTAATTATAAAAGCCAAGGAAAGCTAGGTGTAGATAATTTGGGTATATACGATTATTCAGATACTTTTGAATCGGCAGAAATCTTTAATGATAAAATGCATCTACTCTTTGTTGGAATGGGAGAAGAAGAAACATCTATGATGGAGAACTCAAAGCCTAAGGTAGAGGAACTAATAGATGCTGGTTATAATACTGTTTTAAAAACATATCCAGGATATCATGAATGGGATGTTTGGAGAAAGTGTGCATCTGATATGATTCCCCTATTATTTAAATGGTAGGAAAGAAATTATGAAACCGAGAAACAAGTTATTTAATAGAACATATATAATATTGATTGTAGTTAACCTAATAACTACATTTGGATTTAGCATGATATCCTCAATAGTATCATCTTATGCTGTTTTTCTTGGTGCGGACTTGACTATGGCAGGTGCATTAGCAGGGGTATTTTCTTTATCAGCTTTAGGGATACGGCCTATAACAGGCGTATCCCTTGATATTTTGAATAAAAAGAACATGTGCATATTATCAACAATAATGATTTGCATATCATTTATAGGCTACTCCTTTGTACAGAATATTCCTATGCTGTTTTTATTTAGGGTGATTCATGGTACGGCATTTGGTGTTAGTAGTGCATCTTCTATGGCCTTGGTAAGTGAATATATACCAAAGGAACGCCTTGGAGAAGGCTTGGGATATTTTGGACTAGGAAATGTTTTATCTAGAATTTCTGGACCCTATGTAGGAATATTAATTAGGGATAAGTATGGATATAGAAGCTTATTTCTTATAATTTCAGTATTTACCGTCCTAGCTGTTATATTACTTTTGGGAGTAAAGGTAAAGAAAAGAGAATATGGAAGTATAAAAGATGTTTTTTCTTCAATACAGCCTAAAAACCTTCTTGTAAAAGAGTGTATAGTATATGCACTAATTGCTGGCCTCTTTTCCTTAGGCAATGGTATCACTAGTTCTTTCCTGGTTTTATTAGGAGATGAGAGAGGAATAGCTAATATAGCCCTATTCTTTTCAGTTAATGCAGCTGCACTCCTAATATTAAGGCTTACAGCTGGAAAACTTGTTGATAGAGCCAACCTAACCTTTATTGTAATTATCTCTCTGGTATCAACATCGACAGCTATGTTTCTAATAGGTGGAGCCAGTAGCCTTCCTATAATTTTACTTGCGGCAGTCTTAGTTGCTCTGGGTCAAGGAACAGGACAACTATCATTACAAGCAGCTTGTATTAGAAAGGTAGATGTTACAAAGATAGGAGTTGCAACTAGTACTTATTATATAGGAGCAGATATAGGACAAGGATTAGGGCCTATTATAGGAGGAAGAATTTCAGACTTACTAGATTATAGGATGACCTTTTATGCTACGGCAATTATTATGTTAATAGGAATTCTTATATTTGTTCCCTATCAAATATATGATAAGAAAATGACAAGTAAAGGTTAGAATTTTATAAAAATTTCTTAAATAATTGCGAAACATCTTGTGTTATTATGTCTAACTCCTGTTAAAAAATCTGAGTTTCGCAATTACCTGATAAAATTATTTACTAAAAAGGAAGAAGAAGAATGCATGATTTCAGAAAACTAGATAATTTACTTACAGGCTTTGCAGAAAATTCTGTACCTGGTTGCGCATGTACCATAATGAAAAACGATGAAATTATTTATGAAGGATATGCAGGGTATGCAGACCTAGAGACTAAAGAAAAGGTTCATGCAAGATCAATTTTCCGTCAAGCTTCAACAACTAAACTTTTAACCTATACCATAATTGGTATGTTATATGAAGAAGGGAAGTTCTTACTTTCTGATCCCATATATGAGTATCTGCCTGAGTGGAAGCATATGAAAAAGTTCCAAACTCAGCCCAATAATACTCTAGAAATTGTAAATCTTGAAAATCCTATAACTATTAAAGATGTTGTAACAATGGCATGTGGGTTGCCCTACTGTATGTTTCAGGATTTAGAGTCTGACCAACCAGTTACTCGTGCTATGAGTAAGGCCTTACTTTCTTTATCAGAGGATAAAAGACCTGTACTTAGAGAACAAGTTCGTGCCATGGCTCAAGTACCTGTATTATTTGAGCCAGGAACTCATTGGCTTTATGGCTTTGGAAGTGAGATTACGGGAGCAATTGTTGAAGTGATAACTGGCAAGCCTCTTAGACAAGTCTTTAAAGAGAGAATTATAGATCCTTTAGGCTTGAAAGATACTGGTACATATATAACTGATAGTAATTACCATCAAGTTGTAAAGAACTATATTAAAAATGAAGATGGTAGCTTTACTAAGCTAGGACCTGAAACAGATGCAGATGTTAACCTAGAATTTACCCCAATAGATGGAAGGCCTACACTACTATCTACTGCTAATGATTATGCGATTTTCATGCAGATGCTTGCAAATGGTGGAACTTATAAGGGTCAGCCTTTGATTGGTAGAAAAACAGTTGATTTATTAACCACTAATTATCTGAATGAGACTCAACTAAAGGACTTTAATAATAATAATGATTATCTAGCTGGTTATGGGTACGGCCTTGGATTTAGAACTCTTATGGACAAAGCAGAAGGTAATCATAATGGCTCTATCGGTTCCTTTGGATGGACAGGTGGGTCAGGGATATGGGTAGAAGCAGACCCTAAGGAAGGGCTTGCTATAGTATATATGCATAACATGAGACCTAATGAAGAATTATATCACCACCTTAGAGTGCGTGCTACTGCTTACGGATGTATTGAATAAGCTTTATATTTTAATTGACTTGTAGAAAAAACAGGAGGAATATAATGAAGAGGGCAAAACTAAAGTTAGATAAAGATTTTACTATAGGAAAAGTAGACAAGCGTATATTTAGTATATTTATCGAGCCTATTGGGGACATAGTCTATGGTAGTATCTATAATCCAGATCATCCTACTGCTGATGAACAAGGCTTTCGAAAAGATGTTTTAAAATTGATGGAGGAACTAGGTTCAACCGCAATAAGATATCCAGGTGGTAACTTTGTATCAGGATACAATTGGAAGGATGGGATTGGACCAAAAGATGAAAGACCTGCGCGTTATGATAAAGCATGGAAAAGAATCGAGTCAAACCATATGGGGATTAATGAATATACTGACTGGGTTAAAAAAGTTGGTTCTGAACCTATACTAGCTGTTAATCTTGGAACAGGTACCCCTGAGGAAGCATCTCACGAGATAGAGTACACTAATATGGAAGGCGGTACATATTATAGTGATTTGCGTAAAGAACATGGCTATGAAAAACCACATAATATTAAGATGTGGTGTCTAGGTAATGAGATGGATGGCTCATGGCAAATGGGTGAGAAAACAGCCACAGAATATGGAAGGGTTGCTTATGAGGCTGCAAAACAAATGCGAGCTGTGGACCCAGATATTGAACTTGTAGCATGTGGCAGTTGTGCTAATGATAAATCACATCCTAGTTATCCAGAGTGGGATAGACTTGTTCTTGAAGAATGTTATGAAGATATAGACTATCTATCCTTACATCGTTATTATAGTTATGATCCGGAAGCAGTAAAGGGTACTGTATTCCCTGAGCAGTTTACAGTTGAAGATTTACCTTGCATTTCAAATGATATGACACAATTTATTGATACAGTATGTGCGGCTGCAGACTTTGTGAAAGGTCTAAAATATTCAGATAAAACAATAAATATATGTTTTGATGAATGGGGTCTTATATCTAGTCAAACTGCAAAAGCAGAAGGACTAGATTGGACTGAAAGAAATATTCCTAAAGAGGGAGAACGTATTGAAAGCATGAATGTGATAGATGCTGTTTTATTCGGAAGTATACTTATTACATTTATAAATAAGTGTGACCGTGTTAAAATTGCATGCCAGTCTATTGCGATTCATCAGTTGGTAAAAGTAGACCCAGAAGGTGGAGCTTTTAAACAATCCACATATTACCCTTTCCAACAGGTGGCTAAATATGCTGATGGAATTGCTCTTAATCCAGCATTAGATAGCCCAAGCAAGGAAACAGATGGTTATGGTGAACAGCCATATATCCAGACAGCAGCAGTATATAATGAGAAAGATAGGACTGTTACTGTATTCGCAACCAATCTAAGCCTTCGTGAAAGCGTAATATTAGAAGACACACTACATTTTGAGGAAGCAAAACTAATTGAACATATTCAGATACATGATGACCAACCTCTTGCTGTAAATACAATGGAAAATCCAGAAAGAGTAGTGCCTAAGAAAGTAGAAATTACTGACAAGGTAGTTCTTCCACCCCTTAGCTGGAATGTTTTACGCTATGAGATATAAGGTAAGATAAATAAAAAAATCCAGTATGATATAATACTTCCAAAGTAGACAGTCTAATTAATTAAAATTAGATTATCTACTTGGAGGTATTTTTTCTTAATTATGTTTTAATTATATAATTAGATTTAGGAAGCTAGCCCTACTTGACTTGACAAATGTTTTTTATAAATGTAAACTTTTATTGTTATAAAGCAGAGTGTTAATTTGACCCTATACATATCGGAGGACAACATGGAAAATGTCATGGTAAGAGCTTTGTCGCTCAGTTTAATTATTGTTTTAGGTTATATAATCAAAAGAATAGGATGGGTAAGCAAAGACAATATCTCTATCTTTTCAAATATTGTTCTAAAGATTACGCTTCCATGTTCTATAATTACTAGCTTTAATGAGGTGAATGTAGAAGCATCTATGCTAAAATATTCATTAATAGGATTACTTATCAACCTTATACTGGGACTAGCTGGATATCTTATTGGTAAAAAAGAAGGTGTCAGGGAACAAGCTTTTAATATACTTAACTACGGAAGCTTTAATATTGGAGCCTTTAGTCTGCCCTTTATATCAACTTTTATTGGGGCTAGGGGAGTTGTTACAGTAAGTATGTTTGATCTAGGCAATTCCTTTGGGGTGGCAGGAGCAAATTATAGCATAGCTAAAACCCTTACCGATAAATCAGGGAAAATATCACTTAAGAAGATAGTAATTAGCATGTTTTCATCTGTGTTATTTGTGACATATCTTGTTATGGCTATCATACGTTTGTTGGGTATAACATTACCTTACCAAGTTATAACATTTACCTCAATTGTAGGTGAGTCTAATACCTTTCTTGCTATGCTTATGATTGGCATAGCATTTGAACTTAATTTGGATTTAAGCAAGGTCCGCAAAAGTTTTAAAGGACTTGGAGTTCGTTATATAGTTTGTGCAATTGTAAGCTTGATTATATACTTTGTCTTACCCTTCAATTTAGAGGATAAAAAGATTTTAATAATTATTTTATTTTCTCCTATAGCAGTAATGGTAACTGGTTTTACAAAAGAAATGGACCTAGACCTTGAAAGATCCTCTTTTATGAGCTCAACAAGTATGGTTTTGGGAATTATAATTATAACTATTTTACTTGGGATTTTATAAAGTAATTTTAATGTAAATATTAATAATGTATGTTATAATTAAATCAAGGTTAGAATGAATCTATTTAAATGTTGAAAAATGTTGAGAATGGGAGTGATAGTATGAATAAAATAATTACTATTAGTAGGTTAAATGGAAGCGGTGGAAGAGAAATAGGTAAGATACTTGCAGAGAAATTAGATATTCCATTCTATGATTATGAGATAATTGAAAGGGCAGCAGAAGAAAGTGGATTTGCCAAAGAAGCTTTTGAAAATGCAGAAACCAAAGCAACCAGCAGTTTTTTATATTCTATTGCAATGGGAATGAACACATATGGTAATCAAGAATTAGGATATAACACTCTTTCCCTAGATGATAGGATTTATTTGGCCCAATCAGAAGTTATTCGTAAAGTAGCACAAGAAGGTCCTTGTGTTATAGTAGGAAGATGTGCTGACTTTGTACTTAGAGATATGCCTAACATTGTATCAGTATTCATTTGGGCAGACATTGATTTTAGAATCAAAAGAGCCATGGAGAGAAATGAATTAGATGAAGCCAAGGCGAAATCACAAATGAAGAAGATAGATAAACAAAGGAGAAACTACTACAATTATCGCGCTAACAATAAGTGGGGTCTGTCTGAAAATTATGACTTATCAATTAGAAGTGATAAAATAGGATTAGAAAATGTAGTTAAAGTTATAGAAGCTTATATAGAAACTAAGGAGTAAATTAATATATGAAATGTAACGTTTGTGGAAGACACATAGATAATGAAAATGCTAATTTTTGCGAAAATTGTGGTAATTCATTTCGGGAAAATTACAATAATCACCAAGAGATAAATACTGACAAAACAAAAGATTATAATAATAAAAATGCCTATAATACTAATACTTATAATACAAGAGCAAATACTTATAATGACAAGAATTATAATAAAAGCTCCCAATCAACTAATCAAGAAGAACCCATTAGTTTTGGTCATTGGATGTTAATATTATCACTACCAATATTACTGATGTTTGTACCGATTCCATTTCTAGGGCCCATTATTTATATTGTAATAATGCTAATTTGGGCATTTGGTAAAAACACTCAAACAAGTAAGAGGAATTGGGCTAGGGCGAATTTGTTAGTTAGTATAATAGTACTTATTATAACAATAATAGGGACTATATTTTTATTTAAATTGTTGAGTGATGGTTCATTACCCATCCAAGGCTTAGAAGGCTTTAAAGGAATTGAAAGTTTCCAAGGTTTTGGAGAAAATAACAATTTTTACTAAATAAATTAAGTGATTGTGAAATATGACTAACTCCAACAACAATACATTAATACATTAAATATACAAAAGGAAAGTAGGAACTTCATGACTAAAATTAGAACAAGATTTGCGCCAAGTCCTACAGGAAGAATGCATGTAGGTAATCTTAGGACAGCATTATACGAATTTTTAATAGCAAAACACGAAGATGGAGATTTTATTCTTAGAATCGAAGACACTGACCAAGAACGTTATGTAGAAGGTGCTGTAGAGGCAATATATAGGACACTTGATCTTACAGGACTTAAACATGATGAAGGTCCTGACATTGGTGGAGAATGCGGACCATATGTTCAGAGTGAGCGTCAAAAAGAAGGAATTTACTTAAAATATGCTAAAGATCTTATAGATAAAGGTGAGGCTTACTATTGTTTTTGTGACCAAGAAAGGTTAGATTCCCTAAAAACAGTAGTATCATCTGATGGTACGCAAATATCAAAATATGATAAACATTGTCTCCATATGGCAAAAGAGGAAATTCAAGAAAAGTTAGAAGCTAAAACCCCATATGTTATAAGACAGAATATCCCAGCAGAAGGAACAACGTCTTTTACTGATATGGTTTATGGTGAAATAACAGTTGAAAACGCAGATTTGGATGATATGATTTTAATGAAATCTGATGGATATCCGACTTATAATTTTGCCAATGTAGTTGACGACCACTTAATGAAGATTACTCATGTGGTAAGAGGTAATGAGTATTTATCATCTACACCAAGGTATACAAGGCTTTATGAAGCATTTGGATGGGAAGAACCTGTTTATATCCATTGCCCATTAATTACTAATGAAGACCACACAAAGCTTTCTAAAAGAAGTGGTCACTCTTCATTTGAAGATTTAATAGAGCAAGGATTTTTGCCAGAGGCTATAGTTAACTTTATAGCATTACTTGGTTGGAGTTCACCATCTAACAGGGAAATCTTATCTTTGGATGAATTAATAGAAGAGTTTGATTATAGTAATATTAGTAAATCACCAGCGGTATTTGACATGGAAAAACTAAAATGGATGAATGGTGAGTATATCAAGAAGTTAGATGATGACCGCTATTATGAATTAGCTCTTCCATATATAGAAAAGGTTGTTACAAGGGATATTGATCACAAAAGAATTGCAGATCTTGTTAAAACAAGGATAGAAATCTTCCCAGATATTGAAGACATGATTGATTTCTTCCAGGAAGTACCAGACTATTCAATAGATTTATATAATAATAAGAAAAGCAAGACTAATCCTGAAAATTCTCTAGAGATTTTGAAGGAACAAATTGTTTTACTAGAAGACCTAGATGACTATTCTAAACCAGGGATTATGGCTTGTATCAACAAACATATAGAAGATACTGGAATAAATAAACGTAAGGGTTTATGGCCAATACGTATAGCTGTTTCAGGTAAGCAAGCAACTCCAGGTGGAGCTTACGAAATAATAGAAATCTTAGGCAAAGATGAAACTATTAGAAGAGTCAAAGAAGCCATAGAAAGATTAAGTAGTAACTAATGAATATAAATGAATCTCAATTAAAAGCAATAAGACATAATAAAGGGCCTATGCTAGTCTTAGCTGGGCCCGGTTCTGGTAAAACATTGGTTATAACTAGAAGAACTAGGAATCTTATTGAAGAATATGGTATAAATCCTGGGGAAATTCTTGTTATAACATTTACAAAAGCCGCTGCAAGTGAAATGAAGGAAAGATTTCATAAACTTATGGGCGGTGCAGGCAAAGGTGTTAATTTTGGTACCTTTCACGCTGTTTTCTTTACAATTCTCAAGTATGCTTATAATTTCAATGGGTCTAATATAATCAGAGAAGATCAAAGACATCAAATATTTAAAGAAATAATTAGAAAACTTAATATAGAAGTTGATGATGAAAGTGATGTAATATCTAATATGAAGTCAGAAATCAGTGGTGTTAAAGGTGAAAGAATGGATATTAAACACTATCATTCTATAAACTTTTCAGATGATGATTTTCCTAAGATTTATGAACTTTATCAATCAGTACTCAAAAGGGCTAATCTTATTGACTTTGATGACATGCTTTTGCTTTGCTATGAATTGTTATCCCAGAGGCAAGATATCCTTAAAATGTGGCAAAAGAAGTTTAAATATATTCTAATTGATGAGTTTCAAGATATAAACCAATTACAATATGACATAGTTAAAATGCTTGCCTTGCCGGAAAACAACCTATTTATTGTCGGAGACGATGACCAATCTATATATAAGTTTAGGGGTGCCAAGCCGGAGATTATGCTAAACTTTGATAAAGATTACCCTAGTGCCCAGATAATTAAGCTTGATATAAATTATAGGTCTACAAAAAGCATTGTTAGTGCAGCAGCAAATGTAATAAAAAACAATCAAAAAAGATTTTCAAAAAATATTCGTACTGAAAACCATAAGGGAAGTTTCCCTGATATTAAGACATTTGAAGAGCTTAAAGATGAAAATGAAGAAGTGGTTAATAAAATTCTAAGTTATAAGAAATCAGGAGTACCATTTTCGGATATGGCAATTTTATTTAGGACCAATACACAACCTAGAAGCTTGGCATTAAAGTTAATGGAATATAATATTCCCTTCTCTATGAAAGATAATCTTCCAAATATATACGAACACTGGATTTCCAAGAATATATTATCTTACATTGCAATTGCTAGAGGAAGTAGAAACAGGGAATACTTTTTACAGATAATTAATAGGCCAAATCGCTATATTAGTAGAAGTATATTTCGAAAGTCTACTGTTGATCTAAATGAACTAAAAGAATCATATCAAGATAAGGATTGGATGGTAGATAGGGTTAATAAGCTGGAATATGATTTTGGTATGATGAGGAATATGTCACCATTTGCAGCTATTAACTACATAAGGAAAGGCATAGGTTACGATGAGTTCTTAAAGGAATATGCCCAAAAAAGAAAAATTAACGAAGATGATTTATTTAACCTATTAAATGAGCTTCATGAAACTAGTCGTGAGTATAAGACATATGAAGACTGGTTTGAACATATTAAAAAGCACAAACAAGAACTAATAATTCAATCACAAAAACAAAGAGACAGCATGAGAGATAGTCTTACAATGGCAACCATGCATAGTTCTAAAGGTTTAGAATACAAGATTGTATTCATTATAGATGCAAACGAAGGTATTATTCCCCATCACAAGGCTGTTCTCGATGAAGAAATAGAAGAAGAGCGAAGGCTTTTCTATGTGGCCATGACAAGGGCTAAGGAACATTTACATATATATAGCGTTAAAAAGCGTTATAATAAGGACCTTGATGTATCTAGATTTGTAGGAGAGATTCTACTAGATTTAGAGGCTTTAAAGCGGGATACAATAGTTAAGCATAAGTCTTATGGTGAAGGCAAAATTATTTCCAATGATGGAAATAAGATTGTGATACATTTTAAAAAGATTAGGAAGAAACGGAAGTTAGACCTTAAGTACTGCGTGCAAAATCAGTTATTAACTATTTTGGCTTAAAAATAAAGGCGAGTTTGTTACTTTTAATAAGTTAACAAACTCGCCAATATAATTCTTAAGCATGAAATTAAATTCTAATTATTAATTAATAATCATCATCTTCATCAAAGAAGTCATCATCTTCATCGTCAAATATATCGTAGTCAAAGTATTCGTCATCTTCATCGTCATCTTCATCGTCAAACATATCATAATCAAAGTAATCATCGTCTTCGTCGTCTAATATTTCATCAAAAGCTTCAGATACTTTTTTAAACTCTTCATCGTCTTCGATGTTAATTAATTCAATATCATCATTATCATGTTCAACATATTGGTATATATATATTTCACTTGCATCGTCATCCACAGAGTCGACTGGTAATAGAGCAATATAACACTTATCTTCTACTGGAAATATGCTTATTACAAGGCATTCTACTTGGGTATCATCGTCTAAGGTTAATGTGACCATTGGTTCGGTATTGTGGTTGTGGCCACAGGCACATTTGTTATCGTGTTCATGCATGGTGAACTACCTCTCTTTCTTTTATCTATTTAAGATAAAAACTATTAAATTCATAAGTTCTTAAAACTTGACTGTCTCAAGTAGAACTGTATGTTTTTTGTAATTTGACTTTAACAGATATGTTTATAAAATGCAAGAAAATCTTTTACAAATTTTCCTACAAAACTTGACATAAATAATTGTTAAATTTGCTTGACATTAGGCGAAAAAAGGATAAAATAAAACTAGATAATACTTAAGTACTTATAAATAAACTTAAGTTATACAACATTTTTTTAATACTCATACCAAAAATTAATAGGGGTGTTTTGAAAGGAGAACGTTGTGGCTACATCTAATACTAATTATAGCCGACCAGAAGGTAATAAATACAGAAATAATAAGGATTATAAGACTTATAAGACTAGAAATAATTCATTTAAGCAAAATGAGTTAGATAATTATAATGAGGATTCTTATTTAGATTCTGACCTTGAAACTAAGATTGATAATAGTGTGCTTTATGAAAAGTTAGAAACACAAAAGCGCTTGGAGAGAAAAAAGCAGATTAAGAAGAGAAAAGATGAGTTTGTAGATAGCACTAATAACAGGAAGTCTGCCCCTAAAAGCAGGAGAAAGAATAATATTAATTGGAAAAGGGGATATGAAGAAGGTCTATTTAATGATGATGAATTCTATGATGAATATATGAGATAATTTGTCTTAAGGACATATTAATAATATATAGATGAGATAAATAAAATATACAAATATACACTTAAGAATATGAAAGCCTATAACTTGTGATATAATGCCTTGTTATAGGCTGTTTGTATTAGGTGACCTATTTAACTTACAATTATTTATGATATACTATAAAGGTTAGCATTTAAGTAAGGAGCTTTTATGGATATAGAAAAACAAAAAGATAAGAAGATAGATAGTCAAATAGAAGAAAAAGCACATAAAAATCTCAATCATAACAAGAAGATTAATATCTCTGTTAGAAACCTGGTAGAGTTTATTCTAAGGTCGGGCAATATTGATAATCGAAGGATTGGCCGTTCTAGTGTAGATGCTATGCTTGAAGGTGGCCGTATTCATCGTAAGATTCAAAGTAGTATGGGTCCAAATTATACAGCAGAAGTTCCCCTTAGTATTGAAATCCCAGTATCTAGGGATGGAGTGAATTTTGATATACTTGTTGAAGGTAGATGTGATGGGCTTATCATTAATGAAGAAAGTTCCAATCACACCCAAGAGATAATAATTGATGAAATAAAAGGAATGTATATGGACTTACAATATCTAAAAGAACCAATCCAAGTCCATAAAGCACAAGCCATGTGTTATGCCTATATATGTGCCAAAGAAGAAAAGCTTGAAGAAATAGGTACACAAATTACTTACTGTAATCTAGAGACCTATGGCATTAAGTATTTTAATGACTTACATCAATTTGATGAACTGGAAAGCTGGTTTCTAGACTTGATAAATGAATACGCAAAGTGGGCATCTTGGCAGTATCGTTGGAATATCAAAAGGGATACAAGTATTAGAAAACTAACATTTCCATTTGAATACAGACCTGGCCAAAAGAAACTAATCAAGGACGTGTATTTATCAATAATTCGTGATAAAAGGCTATTCATACAGGCTCCAACAGGAGTTGGCAAAACGATTTCAACAGTATTCCCAGCAATAACTGCCATAGGTCAAGAAAAGACAAGTAAGATATTTTATCTTACAGCAAAGACTATTACAAGAACAGTTGCTGCTGATACTGTGAATTTACTGAGAGAGAAAGAACTTTCTCTTAAATCACTAACTATTACTGCTAAAGATAAAATCTGTGTATTAGATAAGGCTGAGTGTAATCCTGTAGCTTGTGAAAGGGCAAATGGCCACTTTGATAGAATAAATGATAGCATATTTGATCTCATTAATAATGAAGATGATATTAATAGAGAAGTGATACTTAAATATAGTCATAAACATCAAGTGTGTCCTTTTGAAATGTCCCTAGATGTTTCAATGTGGGCAGATTTTATAATATGTGATTATAATTATGCCTTTGATCCAAATGTTCATTTAAAGAGATATTTTGGGACTATGAAAAGGGATTATGTCTTCCTAATAGATGAAGCCCATAACTTAGTTGAACGGGCTTGTGATATGTATAGTGCTTCCATTTACAAAGAAGATGTATTAAAGGTTAGAAGATTAATAGGAAAGAAGTCTGGAAAACTAAGACGGGCATTAAATGCATGTAACAAGGATTTGCTTGATTGGAAGAGAAACTGGGAGAGGTTAACTGTTATAGAAGATATATCGATTTTTGCAACCCATTTGACTAACTTAGCTTCTGCATTTTCAGAATTCTTTGAGAAAAATCCAGTATTTGAGGACAAAGATGAAGTATTAGAATTATATTTTGATGTTTTACATTTTATAAATATGTATGAAGGCTTAAATGACAAATATTTAATTTATTTAGATTATTCTGAAGAAGAGGATCTGATGATTAGGCTTTTGTGTGTTGACCCTTCAGATAACTTAAAGGCTTACCTTGATAATATAAAAAGTTCCATATTTTTCTCGGCAACTCTTTTGCCAATTAAATATTATAAACAACAACTAGGTGGTAGAAAAAAAGATTATGCTATCTACACACCCTCACCATTTCCAAAGGATAACAAAATCACTATTATTGGTAATGAAGTAACTACTATGTATTCTAGAAGAACAAATGAAGAATATATGAAAATTCTAGATTACATTATAAAATTCACCAGTGGAAAAGTAGGTAATTATCTTGTTTTCTTCTCTTCTTATAAGATGCTGAATGATATTGCTGATTTAGCTGAGGGTAGGCTTGAAGGCTTAGTTTTACAACATAGCAATATGAACGAGGAAGAAAGAGAAGACTTCTTAAGTGAGTTTAAAGAAAACCCAAAGACCACTAAAATTGGATTTTGCGTTCTAGGAGGAGTTTTTGGAGAAGGTATTGACTTAGTTGGAGATCGTTTAATTGGTGCAGTGATAGTTGGACCAGGAATTCCTATGATTTCAGATGAAAGGGAACTACTTAGAGATTATTATGATAAAAGGCAAGGTCAGGGTTTTCAGTATGCATACCTATATCAGGGTATGAATAAAGTACTCCAAGCAGGAGGCCGGGTTATCCGGACAATGGAAGACAAGGGTGGGGTATTACTACTAGATGAAAGATTCTTACAAAATCAATATCAAAGCTTGTTTCCAAAAGAATGGTATCCTTATAGGGTTTCCAGGATAAATGAGATAGAAAAGATTATGGATGAATTTTGGGATGAAAAATAATCTGCCAAAGGGACTACTAAGTTAAGGTCTCGTTGGCAGAAATGTTTTCTATAGCTTTATATTATTAGTTTTAATTTTTTAGGTAAACACTCTACTTTAAAGGTCTTATAATTGCCAAGGTATTCACCATCAGTATGTAGAGGCCATTTCTTATCTAGGTTCACTTCAATACTAGAACATTTAAAAAGTTCTATTTCTTTAATTTTATTATGTTTACCTGCAAGAACATGGAGCAACATCTTGATTATCTTAGGCCTTGATAAGCTATGAGCTATGCTAACAGATAGCTTACCATCAAATGGGTCAGCATCGGGAGCAAATTTAATTCCGCCCCCTTCGTATAGTTGAATCATGCTTATTATATAAAATGATGTGTCTAATTTTATTGTTTTTTTATCATCTATGGTAATAGTAGCATCTGTATAAGGTGTTTGAAACAGTGTAGTTACTGCATTTAATATATAAACAAACTGACCAATTCCTAAAAAATTAAGAATTGGCTTAGACCTTGATCTACTAACTTTTCTACAAATATCTGCATCATAGCCCGCCCCAGAACTTACTACAAACCTATACTCTTGATCCTTGGTACTTAGTTTGCCTAAGTCTAGGTAAGTGTGATCGTCAGATTCCAAAATATGTTTTATATTAGCCAATATATCTTTAGAAATTTTCATGCTTCTAGCAAAATCATTACTCGAACCTGTAGGAAGGTAACCGATAAAAGTCTTATCTAATTGGTCGTCAGTTAGTGCATTAATAACATCGTTTAATGTTCCGTCTCCACCTAGAATAATAATTTTTTTGGTTTGCTTAGATATTTGATTAATTTTCTTGATTATTTCTTTTGTAGAAATGTTTGGATTAGTAAAATAATAAGAATAATCTATGTTTTGGGAAGTTAGGTACTTTTCTATGGTTTGCCATAACTTAATTCCCTTTTTACTTCTTGCTACTGGATTAATAATAAAATGATACATATGAACCCCCTAATATTGCGCCATTATATAAATAAACCCCTATTATAGTGTTACTTGTGTTTGATGAATATATATTTAGTTTTGTATGTGAGTAAATTTTAAGTGATAGACTCTATAAAGTCAATTATAATATCGAATATTCTGATATTTACAAGGATTATGTATAATAAAAATTCCAACAGTCAAAAAAATAACAATATCAAAAAAGTCTATATTAAGTTTATATTAAGATTATTTTAAATGTTAAATATTGATTGATTTATAAAGGCTAATAAAGTAATATAAAATCAAAATACTAGAATATGGGAATACATGTTTAAGAATATGTAATAATTTAGTGAATACCATAATATAGTATGAAGAGCTTTTATAGTGGTGGATATTATACATAACCACTATAATATAAGGGGAATTATGAATAAATGGAGGTAATAAGATGAAAAACAAACTTTGGCCAATTTTTTGGGGATTATTCTTTGTAATTATAGGGGTTGGTTATCTTGGAAATGTACTGTGGCAATGGAATTTTACTGTATTTTTTAATGGTTGGTGGACACTCTTTATCATAGTTCCATGTTTGATTGGACTAATTCAAAAAGGATACAATACAGGTGATTTTATTGGTTTTCTTATTGGTATTGTGTTTTTGCTCTCATCAAGAAATATTATCGATTTTGCCATAATAGGTAAATTAATTGTTCCTCTAATATTAATACTTATAGGTCTTTCAATTATTTTCAATGACGTAATTAAAAAAAAGATAAATAAGAAAGTCAATTATAAAGGAGACGATAATGAGCAATACTCTATTTTTGCATCTAATAGGCAAAATGTATCTGGACATTATCTTGGGTCCACAATAAGCGCTATCTTTGGAGCTTATACCCTTGATCTACGTAACGCAGTGATAGATCAAGATATAGTAATAAGAGCAACTGCAGTATTTGGTGCAATTACAATTTATGTGCCAGAAGGGGTAGTAGTACAAACATCTACAACGCCAATTTTTGGGGGCGTAACAAATAAAGCTAAAGAATATAAGGAAGTGAATGCGCCAACAATATTAGTAAATAGTCTTTGTATGTTTGGAGGGGTGGATATCAAATGACAGAATTCCAAAAGATAATTAAATATCTTGCAATGGCATTTGCAATGTTATTATCAGTTTTTATAATAGTTTCAACTATATGGGCTATTTCCTTTGTATTTAGAATTTTCAATTTTGGAGGACAAATAATAAATAACATTAATGAAGGGGATAATCCAATAATAATAGAAGAGGATCAGGCAAGTAGTTTTAAGGACATAGAAAACATTAACATTAAACATGGGGCAGGTTCTCTTGTTATAAAGTCTGGGGAAAATGATGAAATAATGGTTTATAATGAGGGAGATAATAAGAATAATTATCGTATCAAAACTATTGGAAAAACTCTAGATATAAGACATACTAGTGATTTTGGCAATTTCCTTGGGCCAAGCTGGGATGGTACAAAGAACTTCAGTCTTATAATAATTTTACCTAAAGATATAAAACTTAATGAAGTAGATATAGATGCAGGTGCTGGTATATTAAGTTTACAAGATTTTGTTACAGAAGAATTTGACCTTAATGGAGGCGCAGGTTCCATAAGTATCAAAAATGTAGAAGCTTCCAAGGTAGACATCAAAGGCGGTGCAGGAGAACTTATATTTCAAGATGTTATATTCAACGACTCTAGCATAAGGTCTGGGGTAGGTCTACTTGACTTCCATGGGCAACTTCTTGGCAAAAATGATATCAGTGGTGGTGTAGGTGAATTAAATATTGATATTCAGGGTTCCAAAGATGACTACGATATAGAAGTAGACAAAGGTTTAGGTAGTTTAAGAGTGGACGGGAAAAAAAGTAGCAACTTAAACCTAAAACATGAAAATTCAAAACACTCACTAGACATCGATGGTGGCGTGGGAACTATAAACATACAATTCACTGAATAGTCTGACATCG
>CAZXSM010000018.1:5554-29271 GCA_964643255.1 uncultured Lachnospiraceae bacterium | reverse complement strand
ACATCTTGTCTATCTGGTATTTCCATAGCACTATGTAAATCTACCTGGGCATCTCCACGCCACTTTGCATCACAATTCAAGTTAGATATAAGTGTATCACTGGGTAAAAGTCCTAAACCTCCTACATGCATATAAAATCCTACCATAACACTTATATCTTCATTATATTGACCAGGCATAAAGTAGCATGCATATCTTTCCTTACCAAATTCATTAGTTTCTTGACTTTTCCATAAATCATCAAGTATCTTTTGAACTTCTTCTGCCTGATCATCTGGACTGAAAATATAAACATTGTCTCCAAATATTTCTGTTTTAAAATCTTTAATTTCGTTTTTCATATGTTTATCACCTGTTTTTAAATTAATTAATATTAAAGTTCCTAGTCCAATAATAAGTAACAAAATAGCTAGCAAATAGTTTCTTCTCATATTCTACTCCCTATTTAAACAATATTTCACTCTATTATGTGAGATATTAAAAGGTAAAACTATTTTAGATCTTTCTTATATACTACAAACCATCTAGTAAAATTAAAACTTCTTTATTATTAACTAGTATGATATTTTTATATTTAAATTGATTTTATTCGATAAATAAACTACAATAAGCAATAGAGGAGAAGTTAGCAAAATAAGGAAAAGGATAGGTGTAGATAATGTTTAAGAACAGAAAAATAGGAGTTTTTATTTCACATATTTATGGTCCTTACCAAAGAGAACTTTGCCAAGGAATTATAGACAAGGCAGCATCACATGGATATCTTGTGGAAATATTTTCTTCTAATGATGGGGAGAACTTCGGTTACAATACCACAAAAGAAAGCAGCATTCTTCGTATTCCAAACTTTGATAATTATTCAGGAATTGTTTTTGCATCAAACACATATGTAGAGGAAGAACTAAAGAATGATATTACTAAAGTCCTTAAAGAACAAAAGACATGTCCGGTTATAGAAACTAATAATCTAAACCCTCAATTTCATAGTATAGATATTGATAATAATAGTTCGACTATACAAATGGTAGAACATTTGATTAATACACATAAGTACAAAAGAATCTGCTATATGGGAAATAGTAATGATAATTACTATTCTAATAAGCGCTTTGATTATTATAAACAAGCAATGAAGAAGAATAATCTTGAAGTTACTGATAGAGATTATTATATGTGTGATGGCAGTGAATCAGATATTGAAAAAGCTATTGATTACTTATTTGATAACGAAAAATCACCTGAAGCAATCATATGTTATAACGATAATTTAGCTTTAAAACTAATGACTATCTTAATGAAAAGAGGATATAATATTCCGAAAGATGTTGCAATTACAGGCTACGATGCAACAGAATATGGGCAAAAATTTAATCCTCCACTTACAAGCATGTCCTTTCCTGTAAGAGAGTTAGGATTTACTGTAGTAGATAGCTTAATTGAATTAATAAATGATAATGAACTTCCTTCTAGTTCTTTAATAGAAGCAAGCCCTTTAATTAAAGGATCTTGTGGATGTACTAACCTTACTGAAGAAAATCCTATAATTTTTTCTCATGAATTATTAGGTCTAAATGAATCTATGGAAAGAGACCTAATTAAAAGTATTAATATGGCCTCTGTTTTGCAAGATATAAAAGATATTGATGATGGTATAGACTTAATAGAAAAATATGTAGATTTAATTTATAACTGTAATGAATTTTATCTGTGCCTATACAGTGATTGGGACTTGATTCCAACTTATATCAGGGAAATAACTCTTACAGATGATATGGAAGATGAAGCTAGGGAAGATACTAATATTATTATGCTAAAGCTTGCAATTAAAGATGGTAAAAGATTATATGAATGTAGTTTTACTAACAAAACTCCACTTCCAGAGTTTGTATACGAGAATTCTAATTCTGCATATATATATTCACCTTTGTTTTTTAATGACCTTGAATTTGGTTATATAGTTACTTCATATAAAGATAACCAATTATCCTATTCATTTAATTTTAATTCATGGCTTATGAATGTTAATAGAATGCTTAAGCATATATATGATACAAAACAAATAAATTTATTAGTTGACCGCTTAGAATCTTTACACAGTAAAGATGAATTAACAGGTCATTACAATATATATAAATTCAATCAACTTGCCTTTAAGGCTCTAGAGGAAAGCAAGACAAATGGACAATCCCTTATAATGTTTGTTGTAGACCTAGACAACAAGAGGAATATTGTTGAAAACAATGGTTTGTCTGAACTTAATTTTGCTATACAGGTTGTAGGCCATGCTCTAAGAAACTCTTTAGATGACACTAATATATGTGGTCATGCTTCAAGAGGACGTTTCTGGGTTTTATCTAAACTAGAGAATAATAGAGGAGTTAGTGAATTTTTAAAAAGTGTCAATAATTATTTACAAAACTACAATCGATTACAGACTAAAAATTATTCAATTAATGTTAGTTTTGGATACACAATAAAAAGTCCAGAATCAACTGCTTCTTTAGAAGAATTATTTGAAACTGGACTCAAGAATATGTTTTTAGAAAAAGACAAAAAGAAATTATAAAGGTCTATTAAGTATCACCTTTAAGCTGGGCGTTTTTCCTATATTGACTTGGGGAAACGCCTAAAGTATCTTTAAATGTCTTCATAAAGTGTTTTGCGTTGTTATATCCTATTTTTTTACTAATTTCATTAATCTTTAAATCCGTCTCTTCTAATAACCTCTTCGCCTCATTAAGTCTTAAATTCTTTAAATAATCAACAAAATTACTTCCTGTATATTGTTTAAAGGTCTGTGAAAACAGGGAATAATTCATTGAAATATAGTTTGAAACCACTGCCATGTTTAAATCTTTATAATAATTTTCATTTATATAAGAGATTGCTGCATGTATTTTGGATTTGTTTTTGTAATCATCAAACTGAGTATCAATTCTATAACTTATATCTCTAATATAATCAATCAATTCTTCAAAATAATCATTGATTGAAGGGTAAGTTAAAGGTTTACTTAAAGCTTCAAAGACCTTCTCGTCTAATTCAAGAACATTTTGATAAATTTCTAGTATTTCATTTAATAATATACATAAATTATCCATTAGGACATCTAAGGTGAATTCTCCTATTGTTGTATTATACTTCATCTTTTCAACTTGTCTGATTGCTGTCTCATATGTATCAGTACCAAGTTGCTGAGCTAACGCTTTCATTAAATTAGGATCCACCTTATTATCACTTGAATCATTATTAACAGAATACTTACCAATATTATTTTCATTATATACTACTATTTTTTGATCTTTTACAAATGCTAGTTTTCTTGCATTAAGAGCTTCTTTATAGGAGATTTCAAGTTCTTTTAGCCCCTTATGTTTACTACTAACTCCTATATTAGTTTGTTTCAGCTCACTATTTATAAGGTATTCTTTATTATCATATCCTAAAATTATCAAATCATTATTGTCTACATCTGATAAATATATATATTGATTAGTTTCATAATCATCCATATCAGATCTTGTTAGGCAACAAATGACGTAATCATTATTGTAAAACTTATGGGAGTTTTGATTTGCAAAGCTTTTAATCTCTTGTATTAAATCACTTTGTCCTAAAATAATTAATTTAAGTTGCTCATAAAATATACTACGAATCTCAGCAGCTTTTTCTTTATCTTTGCTAATATTCCTTTCAGTATTTTCTAATATTCTTTTAATTTCTTCTCGGTCTACAGGCTTTAATAAATATTCCTTGACACCCATTCGCATCAATTCAACTGCATATGAAAAGTCATCATAGCCACTTATGGCAACAACTTCGGGTTTGTTAGGTAACTTTTGCATTTTTCTAACCAGTTCAATACCATCTACTTTGGGCATTCTAATATCAGTAAATACTAGGTCTACATGTTGATTTTTTAGAACTTCAAGAGCCTTTTCTCCATTGTTACATTCTATAATTATGTCAACGGGTACACCAGACCTTTCCACCATAGACTTAATACCCTTGCGAATCATTTTCTCGTCTTCTACAATTAAAACTGCTCTCATGTCTGAACCTCATTCTCCTTATTAGTCCTTGGTACAGTAACCTTTATTTTAGTATAACAGTGAAGTTTAGAATAAACCTCTATTCCATATTCTTCGCCAAATGACAATTGAATTCTATCATGGACATTTTTAAGTCCTAGTCCACTGCCAGCATCACTTGTTGATACTTCAACTTCTCCAGCAAGTTTTTGTTTTATTTGTTCTACTTCTTCTTCGGTCATTCCTTTACCAGCATCAGTTATTTCTACGATACAGTCATCTCCCACTGTATAACCTCTAATATAAATAGTTGTATCTTCTGCCATATCTTCGATAGCGTGGTAAATAGAATTCTCAACAATAGGCTGGAGGGACATTTTTGGTATTTGTTGATCATAAATCTCTTCTTCAATGTTTAAAGATAGGTAGATTTCATAATCATATCTTAAATTCATTAAAACAAGATAATTCTCTATATAATTAATTTCTTCCTGAACTGTAACATTTTTCGCATTCCATTTTAAATTGTATCTAAGTAATTGACCTAAAATAGTTATAGAATCAGAAATCTCATATTCTTCATTTATCTCTGCCATCATTTTTATGGATTCTAAAACATTATATATAAAATGTGCATTAATTTGGTTTTGTAAAGCCTTTATTTCTGAGTTTTTAGCTAGAACCTCTCTTTGTATATTTTCCTCAACTAACTGGCGGATTCTTGAAAGCATCTTATTAAACTGACCTGCTAATTCACCCATTTCATCTTGAGCTATTACATCAGTTTCCACACTTAAGTCGCCTTTTTGAACTTGTCTCATAGAATCAACCATTATGTATAATTGGTTTAGTAGTTTCTTAACTATATTATTAATAATCAAAACCATTAAAACTAAAATTATAAGTAACATAATAATTATGTAATTACGCATTGTAGATATTTTGGCTATTTCTTCTTCTGCGCTCTGGATACTTATAATTGTACCTGATATTTCTTTTATATTTAAAAACCCTACAACCATTGGCTTGTTATCCATCTTAACATAGAATGTCTCTTGATTAGAATCTTTATAATTCTTATTTATCAAGTCACAGGCTTCCTTAATATATCTTTGTCCTTCATTACAGTCTTCAAGATCAGAATGAATTTCTCCGGTATTACTGATAAAATAGAACCATTCCTTATCTTTTTCTTCATAAAGACTAGGGAACATTGTATCCATTGTCATGGCTACTTCAATAACACCAATATATCCCCTTGAATAGTCATTTATAGGGGTTACTAAGGACATAATGTTTTCGTCTTGGCCGATTACAAAAGAATCAAATAATGTATCTTTATAATCAAACTTCCAACCCCATAGCTGGTCATCTTCTGACCATGGCATTTTCTCCATTCTATCTTTTTGATATAATATAGGCATCATTTCTTGCATATCATTACTATCACCATAAACACGAACCTGATATAAGTAAGGATTATTATTGACCATACGTTCAAGGAAAGCTATATTAACATTATAAAAATTAATATTTTCTTCTATAGTAATTGGTTTATCCGCCTGAACATCTTTTAGATGACTAAGTAATGCTTGGTCACTTAAGATAAACTGGGTAACCATATTAATTGAATTAATATTCTTCAAAATAAGATCATGATCTTCTTGCATAGATGTAGTAATGGTATTAGATTTTTCTCTAATAGCATTCTCTTCTATCATATTAAACAAAAGCAATGAAAATATAATAAAGGGAATAATAACAATTGCAATTATTATTATTGTAAACTTCTTATTTAGTTTCAACTTTGCCCATTTGTTTTTTAACATCTTTATCATGGCTTAATCAATGCCCACCTTTTCTTTTGCTTCTTGTACATATTTAGTAGCTTCCTCTATATATATATCAAAACCAAGATTATCTCTTTGTATGATGTAATCTGATAATATAAGATCAAACTCTTCTTCTGATTTTGCTAGTAATAATTTAGGAAGAGTCTTCCCCCATAGTCTCTTAATATTATACTCTGCATTGCTAGCTTCAGATTTAATATCTAAGTTTATTTCATATTGACCTAAGTAGTGAGTGTATGGAAATGTCCATTCTTCTAGTTGCCTGGTTGGTTCTTCTAACTCTTGCTTCCATTGCATTTGCATAACTAAATCTTGAAACATCCAATAGGCATTATCTGCCCCATAGATTTGATCATATTTTTTCCTGTCAGTTTTAAGTAAATTGGCAACATCTTCTAATAAAACAGGTTTACCATCTATATATTCATAGGTAACACCTGGAACACCAAGATAAGTAATCTTTTGTCCGTGCTCACTCATTAAATACGAAAACAACTTTATAGCCTTGTCTGGTCTTTCACAGTTTTTAGAAATTAAAGTTACTGTCCAACCATTAATTCCAGTCCCTGGCAAAACATGGTCATCACCCTTAGAATTTTTTGGTCCATCAACTGCTATATAAATGCTATCAGGATCATTTGCATATAGAATCTTTTGCTGGTCCTCCATATCAGTTCTTTGGTAAATCATACAGAAATATCTTCCTTCTGCTAATTTCTCTTCCATTTGAACTCTAGTATCTATAAAAACATCTTCCTTTAAATATCCCTCACTTGCTAATTCCCTAAATAATTTTAACCATCTAATATATTCAGGGTCAGTATACCTATCATGGAGGACTCCATTCTTCTCATATGGTATAGCAAGAAAGTTTTGCAAATGTTGATCAAATGAGTTACAACCAATTTCATTAAATACATGAGAACCAATAGGTATAAGGGGTTTACCATTAACTTCTTTAAATTCTTTTGTAGCTGCTATTATAGCATTTTTAAAGCCTTCTGGTGTTGTCATATCAGGCTTTCCTATTGCCTCATATATATCCTTACGAACCAAAAATGTTTGGTTAGCGCCAATTGTATCGTATTCTTCAAAATCACTAGGTTTATAAGAAGAATTTGGATAAGAGTAGATATTACCATCTTCCTTTGTATACCACTGAGTAATCAAAGGATCAGCTACTTGCCAAAAATATGGATCATATTTATCTGCTAATTCATTAAGTGGATAAACCATATCACTTAATATCATTACATCTACTTGATTCTCCCACCAACCAAGAGTAATAATATCAGGTAGGGTATCTGAAGCAATAAGAGCATTAAATTTTTCCTCTTCATTACCTGTTGGTGTTATAAAATTAATATCTATACCTGTCTCTTCTGTAATCTTATCAGATACTACATTACCACCCCACTGAGTAGTAAACCAAGAATAGTTAACATACCAATCAAGGGTTACCTTGTCATCGGGATTATTTTGCCGATTTTCTGTAGTTTCCTCTAGTTCTAGTTTATCCTCCTGCCCATTGTTACTATTACATCCTGTTAGTAAAAACAGGGATAAAGAAGTAAGTAATAATAATGTTAAATAAAATTGATATCCCTGGGTTTTCTTCATATGTGTTTATCCCTTCCTCATAAATTTCTTATATTAACATCAGAATTTCTTATATTTAGTCGATACATATTTTGATACTAAATTAAATAATAACATATTTTACAGAATAATTATAGATTTACATATATAAAATAATATTGGGTGGTAAATATTAACAAAGATATTCTTGGCTTGTCTACTTTATATAATATTATTTTTGACAAATATCCATAACGTTTTCTTAAATTAATAAAAACGTGCAATATAATTATTATTAATGGGTATAATAAACTAAAATCCTTTAAAAGGCTGTTTTTCCAATGTAATTTACATGTTTGGTTTGAAATAAGCTACCCCTTTTAACTAATGATTTTAAAAAAGTTATATAATATAAACGAAAATAAACTATTATGTCGAAAGTTGCCAATTACACTTGATAAAAATGGTAAATTGAGTTAAGGTACTATTATTCGATTTTAGAGGAGATATAATTTGAATTACTATGATTACGTGAGTTATAAACTCAAAAAAGATTATATAAATACTAATAATTTTTCAGAAACTTTACCTAGAAATACAATAGAATTAAAGGAAACCGAGCAAACAGAATCATTTATATATATAGTTGATTGTATTGATGAAGCAATTAAAAACAATGGATTTATACAATATTTTCAGCCCCAATTTAATCTTGAAAACGGTAAACTACTAGGTGTAGAAGTGTTACTTCGATTGAAAACTGCTGATGGGAAGTTCATATCTCCAAGAGAATTTATTCCTATAGCAGAATGTACAGGTCAAATATACACTATAGAGCAGTGGGTTTATAATGAGGCATTAAATACTAAGAAAAACTGGGAAGAACAAGGGTTTGATAAGTACTATTTTTCAATTAACTTGTCTGCCAAAACACTTACTAGTGAAAAGTATTTTAATGAATTGTTAGATATTTTACGTAGTTATGATATTAACTATGAGTATATTATCATTGAAATTACTGAGACAGATATCATATTTGATCCTGATAGAGCATTTAAAAATGTAAATATATTAAAGGATTTGGGATTTAATATTGCTTTAGATGATTTTGGTACAGGCTTTTCTTCTCTAACTTATTTAGATAAATTGCCTATAGATATTATAAAATTTGATTATAGTATTATTAAGAAAGTACCAGAAAACGACAAAACATGTTTTATTATCGAATCTCTTCTAGAATTAGGTCATGATCTAGGATTTAAAGCTGTAGCTGAAGGGATAGAAAGAAAAAATCAGTTAGATTATCTTTCAGAAATAAAATGTGATATTGGCCAAGGTTTTCTTCTTGGAAAACCCATGCCTCAACAAGAAATATTAAGTTATAGGTAAACGATATAAATTATTAAAATTTAAGAATTAGTATTAATGTAATTAAAGCTCATCTTTTGTGTATATTCACAAAAGATGAGCTTTTTCATTTGTTAGTCTAATATTAATTTGTAAGAGTTACTAATACCAGTTCTGGAATATTATTAAATCTAAATGGAAGCCCACTATCACCTAAGCCACGACTGATAATCATTTTGGTATCATCTTTTTCATAAAGCCCATCAGAATACTTAGGGAAGACCCCTTGATTAGGCGCATATACTGCACCTAGTTTTTTAAGCCTTACTTGGCCTCCATGGGTATGACCTGTTAAAACTAAATTTGCTTTTGCTTTAACAAAATCATTAAAATATTCAGGTCTATGAGATAATACTATAGAATATCCTTCTGCTTCACTAGATAAGAGGTTAAGTTTTTGAGTGAAATCTAAGGACTTATTAGCATTAACTAAGCTTACTCCAAGACTTAATATCCCTGAAAGATCAGATCGAATACTAGAAAACCCTACATTAAAATCCTTTAGACTTAATGAACTTATGTTAAAGGCCCCTGCATTTTCACCATAATTTCTATTATTTTTACCGAACATATTGGATATGGTTGATTGAATTCCTGAAAACCTATTATTAATTGATTCTAACTGAGCAAATCTTGGATCGTCTAAACCTATAATGTATATAGCTTGACCATCTTTTTCAAACTGAATAATTTCATCTCTTAATACAATTACACCTGCATCTACAAGAGCCTTCTCGAATTCTATATATGGTTTAGTATAAGCTTCATGATTCCCTGTAACATAAAAAGTTGGAGCTATACTAACGGCTCCTTTGACCAAATCTATAGCCATACTCATATCATCATGATGTTGGTCAATAATATCTCCTGTCATTGCTATCATGTCAGGTTTTGCATTTTCTATAGCTGATAATAATTCCTTTTGTCCTTTTCCAAATATAGCATTATGCAAATCTGATACATGTGCAATTACTGTATTGTTAAATTCTTGAGGTAATTTCTTATCATGAAATTCGTATTTATTAATTTCGAACATTTTTAATTTCCTTTCATAGATCATAAGCCACTAA
Organism: uncultured Lachnospiraceae bacterium; assembly: GCA_964643255.1. GTDB lineage: Bacteria > Bacillota > Clostridia > Lachnospirales > Lachnospiraceae > JAAYRG01. The sequence goes on along the minus strand of CAZXSM010000018.1, from coordinate 19,332 downwards.
GATAGAGCAACTATATAAATATTAATTTTCTTATAATAAAATCTCTAAATATTTAACTAATATTTTATCTACATGTAGTCTTCTAGCATAATCCATTAGTAGTTTTATGTTTCTATCTGTTCTTTTAGCATATGCTTTCAATGCTTCTTGAAAAACTTTGATATCTATATCATTCCTACTTCTTATAATATCACAAATAGTTCGTTCAATATTATAAATAGGAACTTTGTTATTTGCTTCAGTATATATATATGATAGTCCTAGTTTGTGAAGTTTTGATTTTATTGTAAAAACTTTTATTCCATCTTGAGAAAGATTAGAAGGGTTATAACCAGTTTTTACTGTTACAGTATAATTTTCAGGTTGCTTACTTATTATATTGTGTAAATACAGTGCACTATCATGGGAAAAGACAACTTGCTTGCTTCTTAAGCTTAATAAATACATAGGGTCTGGTTTTGTGTCTGGTGAAGCAAAGATACCATGGCCTATTTTTCTAAAGTTTAGTTTCTTTAAATATTTGTATAAAGTAGGCTTTGTAATGCCTATATCATTTGCATCACAGGTTTGAACAATCCCTTGCCTTTTTTTAGCTAAATCTTGTATCCTATCCTCATATGTCATAACGCATCTCCCTTTCATTCTAAGATTATATATCTTATTAGAATGAAAGTAAAGGATGATTTTTATTTTTTTCATATTTTTTTTATAAAGAAAGGCATAAATTATATTTTCAACTATTCTTTATTATTATATACAATTAGCTTTATAATATAGAATATTGTTTGATATGTAAATAGTGTTATAATATATCTGATATACATATTATAAATTTAAAAAACATAAGATATTTGACACAAATTAGGAGGATTTTATGAAAAAAACAGTTTTAATTACAGGTTCTTCAAGAGGTATAGGAAGGGCTATAGCCCTAAAGCTTGCAGAAGGTGATTATAATATAGTTATCAATTATAAGGAAAGAAAAGATAAGGCTGATGAAGTGGTAGATATTATAAGATCTATGGGAAAAGATTGTATAGCTATAGGCGCTGATGTTTCTGACTACTCTCAGGTTGAAAAGATGTTTGATAAAATATTTGATAGATTTGGGAAGGTTGATATCTTAGTTAATAATGCAGGAATTAGTGTATATGGCCTCTTACAAGATATTACTATAGATGATTGGCACAATGTATATGGGACTAATGTAAATGGAATGTTTTATTGTACTAAACTAGCAAGTCCAAAGATGATATCACAAAAATATGGAAAAATTATCAATATTTCCTCTATGTGGGGAATTGTTGGGGCTGCTTGTGAATCCTTATATGCCTCAACAAAAGGAGCCATTAATAGCTTTACTAAATCAATAGCCAAAGAACTTGCTCCATCAGGTATAACTGCAAATGTAGTTGCTCCGGGAGTTGTACTGACAGATATGTTAGGCCAGCTAGGGGAAGAGGCCTTGGAGATTGTTAGACAAGAGACTCCCCTTAATAGACATAGTGAGCCTGAAGAAATTGCAGAAGTAGTTGATTTTCTACTTTCTGAAAAAGGAGACTTCTTTACTGGACAAATAATTAGCCCAAACGGGGGACTTGTAATATCTTAGTAGGCAGCTATATAGATAGCTTACCTAATAACAAATAACATAAGCTTAATTATTAAAATGTCGTGGTGTTTTAAACTTTAAAATTAAAGAAAACACCGCGACATTATTATATATATATTAATTATTATAATACTTATTATTTATCACAATAGGCTATAACTTCTACTTCCACTAGAACCTGTTTTGGTAACTCTCTCACTGCTACACATGACCTTGCAGGTTTACTAACAAAATATTTTGAATAGATTTCGTTGAATTCTTCAAAGTCATTTATATCGGCTAGAAAACATGTTGCCTTAATCACATTATCAAAGCTAGTCCCTGATGCTTGCAGGATGGCTTCCATGTTTTTTATGACTTGTTCAGTCTGTTCTACTATTGTAGAGCCTATGATTTCTCCTGTTTCTGGGGATGCTGGAATTTGTCCAGATGTATATAAGATGTTACCTATTTGCTTAGCTTGTGAGTAAGGACCTATTGCTGCTGGTGCCTTGTCTGTTGAAATTGTCTTGATTATATTATCCATAATAATACTCCTCCTGTAAATTAACTTTATCCTAATTTGCTTTTAAAGGTCTTGCTTGACCCAGTATAATATTTATCAAGTTGAAAGCAAATTACTTGGTCTATATCTGTTTCAAATAAATGAGTATTGCCTCTTAATAAATTATAAAAGGCTTCTTCTGGTGTATTTCCTTTAGAAAAATTAATTACACTTAGTTTATGTATATTAGGATCAAATTCTAATCCTAAGTTATAGTTACCTAGCTCGTCCCATAAGAAAACATATGTATTCATACTAATCTCCTAGATTATATTTAATAAAATATATGTTTCCAGATTGATTATATGAATATTTAATTAATAGGGTTTAAAGCTTCCTGTAATAAACTGGCTCTTTCATCTTATTAAAATAAGCTATAGGCAAATTGCTATTTTCATCATCTAAATGTCTATAATATAAAAATTCCATAAAATCCCCTATTCTTCTAATTTAGCTTCTAATTGATTTATTATTATAAATGCTTTAATTTAATATCTGTATTTAAAATATGAAATATACTGAAGTATTATATCAAATAAAAAAACTGATTTCAATTAACCAGGTCTATATATATTTTTATAGTAATCTGATATAATTATTATGTGAAATTATAAATATAGTATTTTTATCATACTAAATATATATACTTGATATATAAACTTATTAATATGTTTGTTAATCCGAATAAAGATTAAGAAAAGAGGGAAAGTTATGGGTTGTTTAGGAAATCTTATATGGTTACTTTTTGGAGGCTTAATAAGTGGCCTATCTTGGGTCGTGGTAGGATGTTTATGGTGTATAACTATAGTAGGTATACCTATAGGAAAACAATGCTTTAAATTCGCAAGTTTAGCCTTTGCACCCTTTGGAAAAGAAGTCCATTATGGTGGTGGCTTTGGATCACTTTTATTAAACATTTTATGGATTGTTTTATCTGGTATACCACTGGCTATTGAATCGGCAGTAATTGGTATCTTCCTTTGTATAACAATTATTGGAATACCTTTTGGCCTTCAACATTTTAAAATGGCAAAATTAGCCCTTATGCCCTTTGGAGCCTCTGTTAGACATAGCACAAGTGGCTAATCCTTGTGGAGCTTTTCTACTCAGCAACCTCTAATTTTAAATCCCCATCTTTAATCCAACCCTTTTTTCTCATGAAGTTACCTATAATTGGTGTAAGTATTGCTGGAATACCAATGTATAATATTAGTACACCCATTACTACATTAAGCCCGCCACCCATAGTGTTAAAGGTCTCAATAATTCCAACTAAGCCACTAGTTCCCATTCCTGCACCAGCAGGTGAGTTTTCCATCTTAAATATTACAGTTGCCATAGGTCCAGTAATTGCTGAAACTATTATAGGAGGTATCCAGCATCTAGGGTTCTTGATTAAGTTTGGCACTTGAAGCATTGAAGTTCCTAGTCCCTGGGCAGCAACTCCTCCCCAACCATTTTCCTTGAAGCTTAAGAAGGCAAATCCAACCATATGGGCACAACACCCTGCAGTTGCTGCTCCTCCTGCTATTCCAGAAAGACCAAGCATAAGGCAAAGGGCTGCACTAGAAACAGGTAGGGTTAGTACAATACCAACAACTATTGATACAATAACACCCATTGTAAAAGGTGCTAATTCTGTAGCATACATTATTAGATCTCCAGTTGCATTCATAAATCCACCAATAACTGGTCCTATTAATGACCCAGTTAAAACACCAATAATAATTGTTATCCCTGGAGTTATTAATATATCTATTTTTGTTTCTTTTGATACTATCTTACCAAACTCTGCACCAATTAAAGCTGCAATATAAGCCCCTGCTGGTCCTCCTAATGCATTACCTGCAGCACCTGTTATGGTTGAAGCAAATAATACTAAGGCTGGAGCTTCCAAGGCATGAGCTACTGCAACACCTATAGCAGCTCCCGTCATTTGTTGGGCTATTGGCCAAACAGTTTCGGTTAAAAATGCTATATTAAACTGATTACCAATGGTATTTAATATAGTTCCGATTAGCAAAGATGCAAATAAGCCCTGGGCCATAAGACTTAATGCGTCTATAAGATATCTTTGACTAGAAATAACTATATTCTTCTTTTTTAAGAAGTTTTTGATTTTATCCATACTTCCTCCTATTGTGATTTTGTTTTATACTTTAAATAATACAATAAATATTATATTTATGCCAGATAAAACTACTATACTTACATCTTTCACAAATCATATATACTTGCACATTTCTTAAATTATATATATTTCATAAATCACATCTAAAAACATAGCTAACTGTCTAATATTATTCTCTCTAAACCACTTTCACTAAGTTCATACACCTCATCACAAACTTCTTTGATATACTTCCTATCATGGGATACGGATATAACACATCCTGTAAACTCTCTAAGAGCTTGCCTTATCTCAGGTCCAGATAAAGGGGATAAATTTCTTGTAGGTTCATCAAGAATTAAAACATTAGCCTCTTTCAATATCATTTTAGAAAAATATAGTTTAGCCTTCTGTCCTCCTGATAAATCTTTACATGGCCTGAACATTTCCTCCTTAGTATAATTCATACTTCCAAGATAAGTCCTTATTCTTGTAAGTTCATTTTTATCTTTAGTATGGCTAATAAATTCAATAGGATTAATATCTGGATCCATCATTTCTCTATAGTCTTGTGGCATATAAGCAGCATTTAGCTTGTTTTCTAAAACACTCTTGTAAATAATACGTAACAAGGTAGTTTTCCCACAACCATTTTCACCAATAATACATATTTTCTTTGGACCAAACACTTGAAGGTTTATATTATTGCTTAATATATTGTCTCCTGCTTTTAATTGATTAAGTGTTAAGTTTAAGACCATTTTACCAGTTGGAAGATCTGGAGTATTATTAAATTGGACCTTTATACTTTCTTCATAGTCCGGACGTTCTGTCATATCCTCCTTTTCTCTTTCAAATCGTTTTCCCATGGATTTAACAGAATGCATTTTCTTCTTTAATAGCCTTCCGCCTGCAGGATCTCCTCTAGAGATAACATTTTGTTCATGTTCAACCCTTTGATAAATCCTGCTGTACTTATCCATTTTATTCTTATATTCTTCTTTTTCTTTTCTTGCTACTTGTTCCTGATGAGCTATCCCACTACTTCGACGGTTAACATAGTCACTATATCCTATCTTAGCAATAGTATGATGAGGCTCTGACTTTCGCATTAATTGTTCAAAATGAATAATAACATTAGCGCAATTCTCAAGTAGAGTTTCATCATGGGATACAAACATAAGAGGTATAGATAAATCAAGAATGAAGTTTTCTAGCCACTCTACAGACTTTATATCCAAGTCATTAGTTGGTTCATCAAGTAAAAGTAGGGTTGGTCTTTGCATCATAATACAAAGGAGTTGAAATTTGATTTTCTCTCCACCTGATAATTGGCTAACAAGTATATTGTCAGATATCCTGTCTTCTTTAAATTCCATCTGATCTAGTAATTTATAAAAAATCCCATAGTCAAAAGTCATATAAGAAACATGTTCTTCAAAATACTCTGCTGTAGTTAATTCCCGACTTCTTTCACTTATCTGCTGGGGAAGGTAGCCTATTATTTCATCAGACTTATAAATATCACCTTTAATGTCTATATATTTAGATATTAATGTTTTATCATATATTGCTTTAAGAAGGGTTGACTTTCCATTACCCTCTTCACCAATCAAGGCTACACGTTGACCCTGGTTTAAAGAAAAGCTAAAATCAGAAAGTAATGTTCTTAAATCCTTCTTTAAATATAATTCTAGGTCTTTGATAACTAACATATAATCTCCTTCCTGGTTGCATTAGATTTGGGCAAATAAAAAAGTCCACTAATTAAAGCAGACTTGTGTTCAATAAATACTCAAAATATTAGCTTACAGTGTGTATAAACCTTTTCAATAATTGCTAGAAAACACTATATATAGTGAAATTCTATATCGTTTTATACCCTAATATTTTTATTTGAAATGAACAGTCATGAACTATCTTATCTACTCAATATAGCAACCAAAAACAAGCCCCTAGGGGCATTATTATTCAGTATTAACTTCTTCTATATTGATTAGTTGTTCATGCTTTCACTCCTTAATTTTTATATCTTATAAACATACAATATCATTAAACTTTATAAAAGGCAATATAATTTAATGATATTGCATATTTATTTTATAACTTATATTTTGTCTTATTCGTTTTTATCAATAACTTTAAGAAAAACATCAACTATATCTGGATCATACCTTTTACCAGAATATTCTTTTATTAATTCTATTGCTTCTTGCTTGTTAAAAGTTTTATTATCATCAAAGGTCGTAGTAATAAGTTCTTGATAAAAAGCTACTAGTCCAATAATTCTTGATATTACAGGAATCTCTTTTCCTTTAAGTTTAGCAGGATGACCAGTTCCATCCCAGTATTCACTTTGATAAAGTATATAATCAGCAAGTTCTTTTCTTTCAGCAACAATATTAAGTATCCTATAGCCAGTCTGTGGACAAGGATAAATTTTAGCAAAGTTAGCATTAGTTAACTCTTCTATTTTCCTATCTGACTTTTCATCCTTAACAATTTTTCCTATATTATATAAGAAGCCTGCTTTTTCTAAAAGTTCAAGATAGTCTTTATCTAAGTAGCTTAATTCTTTTCCTAACTCTAGGCAAAGTTTACTTACTGCTTTGGAGTTATTCTCCTCTTTTGGATATTTTTCATACAAGCCCTTTAAAAGCTGTTTAAACATATTTTGTTTATTAACTGTAGAATTAGTTGTTTTATACTTGTACATGTTACTTTCAGCATCATTAAAGGCCTTTTCAAAATCAATGGCCATTGTGTTTTTAGTATTCCAACCTAAAGAAAGAGATATTTGAAGGTTTTCAACTTTTATATTCTTTGATTCAAAAATAATGCGATTAGCAACCTTTTCAACATCTCTATCACTTGTGTTAGGGAGTACAATTGCAAATTCATCTCCACCTATTCTGAAAACTAGATCATCTTTACGAGATATAGAAGTTAAAGTATCAACTGCTTTCTTTATTAACTGGTCCCCTGCAAAATGGCCAAATACATCATTAACAAGCTTTAGATTGTCTAAATCAGCAACGATAAGACTAAGAGGTAGACTAGCAGGATTATCTATCTGTTTCACCATCTCGTCAAAGGCCCTTCTATTGTAGGCTCCTGTTAATTGGTCATGTAAACTTAAGTATGATATTTTTTCCATAGTTTTCATTTGATGAGTTATATCACGGGCTGCACCATAAATCAAATTATTATATGGTTGGGACCGCCATTCAATATTTCTATATGTACCATCTTGTATCATATATCTGTTTACAAAGTTAATAACTTTCTTACCTTTGCCTAATTTATTAATGCTATTTAATGTAGCATCTATATCATCTGGATGTACAAAGTCAAGAAAATTTCTTTTTTCTAATTCTTCTTTAGAATGTCCAAGGATATCTACCCATGATTTATTAACTTTAATGAAGTTTCCATCTAAATCTGCTATACACAATAAATCTAAATTAAGTTCAAAAAAATTCTCTAACTCTCTGCTTTTATTATATAATTCTCCTTTTAGTTTTTTGTCTTTTGTAATATCTTTAATAGAAGTCAGCAAGTATCCCTTACTTGGTCTATAAGTAGTCACTTTTAACCACACATTAAATTTATTTATATATTGGTCATACTCTATCTTTCCACCATTGTTTGCTATATTGACAACTTTATTATACCTGTCCTTATATTTATATAATTCAAGGTCATCTGCTATTGAAGGAAGTTCAGACAACTTTTTACCTACAATCTCATTACTTTTAAAAGCTGTGATATCTTCAAAAAGTTGATTTACTTCTATAAATTGATAATCACAAGGTAATCCATCTTCATCAAAAATTACTTTATTATATGAGTATCCAATTCCTAAATTTAAGAATAAGGATTGGTAATTTTCTTTATTTATAATAATCACCTCCCTGTTTAATCTGTGACAAATAATATAAATAAAATATAAAAATATTTTCTGAAATATATTATAGATAACTATGAAGACTTGGTAATAAGGTATTAACCCCTATATAGGTAAAGAGTACACAAGCAAATCCTATAATACAAAAAATAGCTGCTCTCCTATCCTTCCATCCTCTAGAAATTCTTAGGTGGAGATAGATGGCGTATATTATCCAAGTAATTAAAGCCCAAGTTTCTTTGGGGTCCCAATACCAATATCTTCCCCAGGCCACTTCTGCCCATATAGCCCCTGTAATTATAACTAAAGTTAATAACAAGAAACCAAGGGCAACAAATCGATAACTATAAATATCCAGCTTTTCTGAACTTGGAATATGCTTTTTCATAAATGCATCATCTGTAAATTTATCTTTTAGCAAATACATAATAGATATTCCAGCAGCCACGGCAAATGATCCATAACTAAATATTGCCAGTACAACATGTATAACAAGCCAATAGCTTTGAAGAGCCGGCATTAAGGGTCGAACTGCTTTATTCTGAAGGGCAGCATATCCAATAATAAGAAAAATTATAGGCACTACAAAGGTTCCAAGAGCTCTAAACTTCATTCTCTTCTCAAATATTATAAAAAATAGTGCAATAGCCCAGGCAAAGCTTGTAGCAAATTCATATTGATTTGAAAGTGGAAGTCTCTTTGCACCAATCGTTCTAAATATTAAAGCTAAGGTATGAAGTACAAATCCTATCCTAACTACTATACTACCAGCCTTTCCAGCCTTCTCATTTTTATTTATCATAAACAGAAAGTATAAGACTGTAGAAAGTAAATAAAGAACTAAGGCTATATAAAATAAAGCACTTTCTATCTTAATAAAATCCATTAAGTTCCTCCTTCTTTAGTCTTATCTTCTGATTCCTTTTTAATATCTTCTAAGGCCCTACTTACTTCTTCCTGATATACCACTTGGTTTTTATGACTTTTACTATATATAGAAACATTACCTTCACTGTTTAGATAAACATATAACTTCCTAGGATTAATAAACATTGCTAAGAAAACACCTAAGGTTAGTATAAGTCCTCCTATAAAGGCTCCAGTTTTACCAGGATCATGACCTACTTGTAACAAGGTATATCTTTGTGGCTCATTAAATACAAAGCTATACTCCTCATATTCAACAGGTGTATTCATATGAACTAAATTCATATCAACCCTATAGCCATCATAAAACAAAGCATAAAGGGCAAGGGGATGGTTAAGCAAGGGGGTTTTTGATCTAAGAGTATCAGAAGATGCATCAAAATCAGGATAAAAGGAAGTAAACTGAATTACAATTTTCTGATCATCTTCTATAAACAAATCACCCTCATACATCAGTTTATTAGAATATTCCTCGCCTTCTTTGTATAAATAGGCATTGAGAGCCCAGCCCGTTGAATTTTGATAGATATTCAAATCATTAATTCTCATGGGATTATTAACTGATATTTGGCCATCCTCTTCTACTTGGCCATCCTTTAATATTACAAGATCAGATATATATTGTTCTACTGAATAATCCTCTCTAAATTCAATGTTAAAATCTTCAATATATATTGAAATATCAGTATTCTCAACCTCTAACTCCTGTCCTGGGACTCCATAAACATATACATCAAATCCTTTTAGCTTACCATAGGTAAAAAATATAACAATAATTATAATACCTATATGGGTAAGCCATGAACCAAGATGACCAATTCTGTTCTTATCACTATAGTATAACTTGCCTTCTTGACAAGAAGAAATTATAGGCTTTTCACTTATGTTTTTGAATCTAAGTTTTTTAAATATAGTTTCTATATTAGACTTATCAATATCTATCTCTTTAAAATCTGTAATAGATGAAAATTCTTTATCTAAGTCAGGTTCTTTGAAAATTCTATGTAAAATAGTCTTAATCCTTCTTATACTACAAAATACCAAGTTAATACATAGGGCAACAACTAAAGCAATAAACCACCAAGAAGAATATACCTTATATAAACTAAAGGTCAAAATTACTTCAAGGATAATACCACTGTAATTGGCCTCATAAAATGCCAGAGAATATTCTTGTGGGATTACAGTACCTATTATTGATAGGATTGCAATAAAAAGGAGTAAAATCATTCCGAACTTCATGGAGGTTAATAGCCTTATAATTTTATCAAATGTAGTTTTGTTTTTGTCCATTATGTTCTCCTGTTGTGATAATAAACCTTCTTAAAATTAGGATATACAATAAATAATTCAATAAATCAAACTATCTACTCTATTTCCCTAAAATTCAAATAATAAAAGTCTATAAAATAATTAATCGACTATTTTAAAAATCTAATAAGTTAAACATATGATCAATAACCATATTGGTCTAAGATTGTATTTCCTTCATTAATAAGCTGGCTTGCTTTGTCAAGATTCTCGTGGGCTTTCTCAGAGTTATGAAAACCTTCACCGTTTTCTACAAATACAAAGTCCCATTTAAACTGGGCCTTACGGTGAATATCTCTTAAGTTTTCTAAATCCTCACCTTCTATTGCACCATGTGATAATGCAAGGGAAAATCTTTCAATAAAGTCAACAAGTTCATCACTTACTTGATTAGTCTTTATATATACTTGTTCTTGAACATATTCTACTTTTATTATTAGTTCATCGACTGTATCGGTATGGCAAGTCATACAAGTTGCAACCATGCCTTGTTCTGATTTAAGAGGGCTTGTCCAGTGATGAGACTTTAAGTTATCATCTCCAAGTATTTCAGGCATATGACAATCTGTACATGAAAGTCCAATTCTATCATGAACACTTCCTGTATAGGTCTCTAATTCAGGATGCTGGGCTTTTAATAAACTTGCTCCAGTAGTTGGATGTTCCCAGTCATAAAAGTCCACTTCATCATAGTATTGTAGCATACCTTCTGTATCCATCCCATATTTATAAGGAAGTACAACTTCTTTATTAATAGGTTCTAAATAATACTCTACATGACATTGACCACATACTTGATTGTTAGGGCTAACTTCCGAATCTAAATAAGCTAAGCTTTGTGTTAGATGATCTCTTGTAATATGAATTGTTCCAGGTTCATTTCTGTGACAGTCATAACATGAGATAGTATCTGTTTCAGGATATTCTTCTAAGAATTGTTCAAAGTTCATCTTATTTACTTCTACACCATCTTCACTAAGTGCTATATGAAAATCTGCCGTTTTACAGGAAAGACAAGATGCACCAACCTTAGGTCTTACAGTTTCAATAACGTCATCTAAAGCATATACATGGCCTCTAGCTCTTGAATAACCTTCACTAAAACCATAGCCATTATAAAATGTTATAAGATTAGGGTGTTCTTCCAAATAATCTATAGGTACAGAACCACCATAGGTTGTTTGAGACATGTCTGCATTATCCATGTAAGAGGCGTAAATTTCAGGATACTCATCCTTCCATTCTTCCAATCTTACTATTTCACCTTCACCTAGATGCTTATTGTAATCAGCAATGAAGACAATAGTTAAAGAAATAATCAAAATTACTAATAAATTCCCCATATATTTTTGTTTTTTCATTAACTCACCACCTTAGCTACTGTATTATAGCTTTAACTTATATAATTATAAGTTTCTTATATCTATTATAACAAATAATTTGACACAAATATACATTTTATTATAAGAATCTTGTAAAATCTCACGGGTAAATAGTTACTGGAGTCCCTATTTCACAATATTCCCATAATAAATCCATTTCCTTATTATCAACTGCAGCACAACCTTCGGTCCAATCAGAGTCACCTCCATGGCCATGAATCATTATTGCTCCACCAAGTTTAGTGTTCCATGGAGGCATAGCTTTTGAGTTTATTGCACTTACAATCTGGTCATGTTCATTTTGTGTAATTAACCCCTCTTCTAAACCTCTAGTGGCATCAGGAATACTTGGGTATGATAAGCCTAAAGATAAATAAAACTTGCTTTTATCGTTTCTTGTGCATACATAGTAGGATCCTTCTGGAGTTTTGCCATCACCTTCAACTTGTTTGTGACCTATTGGAGTAAAACCTAACCCTATATCATATTCTGCTATTAAACTAGAGTCTTGCCATAGCTGTAGTTTTCTGTCTCCTTTGTATATTAGGACTTGAACAGATTGATGAGTGGGTTCTTGTATGGCAGATTGTGAATGTGTAGGAGCTTCTGTTGAGCTTGTAGTAGGTTCTGGTGTTGGTGTTGAAGTTGGAGCTATAGTTGCCTCAGGAATAGGTGTTGGTGTCATATCTTCACTTGTCTCTCCTTCATCTGAATTAGTATCTTTTGAATTTCCATCTCCTGTTTGACACCCTACTAAGCTAACCACAAATAAAAGTATAATTGTTACTATAATATATTTATTTTTAATTTTATATTTTTTAGTATATTTACTCATAATGTATATACTCCAAATCATTTATTAATTATATATTTATATATAATGATATTACTATTACCATATTTTTGCAATAAGTATCAGCAACTTATCAAAGAAAATAAAAAACGCAGTGCTAAGCACTGCGTTTTTAAGTAATATTATTGTTTATTAATAATTATTGCATTTTGAATTCTGAATAAATGTGATCGTATTCTTCTGTAACAGCAGCTACGTCTATATAGAAGCTTGTGTTCGCAGCTACATCATCTGGAATATTTAGTACTGGATCGTTTTTATAGTTTTCTGGTAAGAATTCATCAGCGGCTGCATTAGCAGTTGTGAAACTTGTTATATCTGCGATCTTAGCAGCTATTTCTGGTCTTAGTAAAAAGTCTAAGAATTCATATGCATTATCTGAGTTTGGAGCTTCTGCTGACATTACAAGGGCATCGATAAATATAGGCATTCCTTCTTCAGGGAATACTGCTTCAAGGCTACTATCAGCTGCTTGGCCTCTTACTACTTGGTTAGAATACATAAATCCTGCAACTGCTTCTCCGTTTACTAATGAGTCTTCAGGTGTGTTTGTTTCAAACCTTACAATGTTTGGTGCAAGTTCAAATAATTTTTCTCTTGCTTCAGCAACAATATCTGGATCAGTTTCGTTATATTCATAACCTAGAGCTTTTAAAACAACTCCTATAACTTCAACAGACCAGTCTACTATAACAACATTATCTTCTAGCTCTTCTTGCCATAAATCCTTATAACCTGTTATCGGGTCAGCCCCTAATTCTTCAACAGCTTCTGGGTTTACTAGTAAAAGAGATGTAGAAACTGCATATGGTATTGAATACTCGTTATCTTCATCATAATAATTATTTTGATAAACAGGATTTATATTAGAGAAATTAGGAATTTTATCCTTATTTAGTTTCCCAATGTTACCGTTTTGTCTTAAAATATCTACCATATAGTCTGTTATTACAAGTAAATCATATTGGTCAGGATTTGCTTCTAATTGAGATTGCATTTCTTCATTAGAAGTTGATTCCTTTAAATTTACCTTAATGCCCGTTTCTTCTTCAAATTCATCTATAACTTCACGAGGTATAAAATCTCCACCCCATGACATAAGATTAATTGACTTATCTGTATCATCTTGTGT
>CAZXSM010000018.1:0-5454 GCA_964643255.1 uncultured Lachnospiraceae bacterium | reverse complement strand
ATCATCTTGTGTATCATCGTCTGTAGCTTCAACATCATCTTGTGTTTCTTCACTATCTGCATCTTCATCTGCGTTACCACCACATGCAACTAGTAAAGTCATGGATAATGCTAGTATTAACATAATTGATAATTTTTTTATTTTATTTTTCATTTAACTTCTCTCCTTTTCTTCCTAAAAACTGATTTAAACCTATTAATAAAAAAGTGCCTAATAAAAACAAGCTAGAAAGAGCATTTACTTTAGGTGTAACACCTGTACGCATCATAGAATAGATATGTACTGGTAATGTTGAAGTAGTTGGTCCCGACATGTATGAAGATATTATAACATCATCTAAGGACATTGCAAATGCAAGCAAAGATCCTGTCAGCGTAGATGGTATAACTAATGGTAAAAGAATAGTCTTAATTACTTGCCACCTACTAGCACCTAAATCTTTAGCTGCTTCAACGATTGATATACTAATCTCCTTTAGTCTTATTTGAACCATAATGTATACATAGGGTATACAAAATAGTGAGTGTCCTATAACCAATGTAAGAGTTCCAAACTTTAGATTCAATTCACTAAAGAATATAAGTAAGGAAAGGCCTAAGGCTACTTCTGGTACTATTAATGGAACAAACATGGAACCATTCATAGCTTTCTCTGTTTTATTAGTTACATATATAGAAATTATTGCACCTGTTGTGCCAACTATAGCTGAAAATATTGACGTTAGTAATGCAACTACAATACTTACCTTAAATGCTTCAAATATTATTGCATCATTAAATAGTTCCCTATACCAATCAAGGGTAAATCCAGTCCACTGTGCTGTAGAGCTACTTTGGTTAAATGAATACAGTACAACACTAAGAACCGGTACATATAATACTAGAAAAAATAAAGACAAATATAATGTTCTAAACTTATTGGATTTTGTATTCATCTATTTAAGTCTCCTTACTGCTTTGTGTAGTATCCTTATTTGCAATCCTGCTATATATAAACAATACCAATAGAACTAAAAGGATCATTACAATAGCAAATGTAGATGCCATTGGCCTGTTTCTACCTCTTGTTGCCATATTGTTAATAAGATTACCAAGGAACATTGTATTTCCTCCGCCAAGGAGGTCTGATATATAATAAAGCCCTAAAGCTGGTATAAAAACTAAGATATATCCTCTAGCTATACCAGGCATAGTAAGGGGTAGAGTTATTTTAAAAAATGTCTTTATTTTGCCACCACCAAGGTCGTAAGAAGCTTCTAATAAAGACCAATCAAGCTTATCTACTGAATTATATATGGATATAATCATGTATGGAATAAGCATATATGCAGTACCTGTCAAAACAGTACCGAAATTATACATCATATTTAATGGTTTATCAATAATATTAAAAAACATTAGAAAATTATTAATTAAACCTTCTCTTCCTAAAAGTATTGACCAGCCATATGTTCTAAGTAAGGATGAAATCCAAAATGGCAACATAATTAACAAAATAAGAAAAGAACGCCATTTATTATTTAGGCTTGCAGTAAAGTAAGCAACTGGATATCCAATTAATAATGTAATTAAACCAGTAAGAGTTGCTAGTACAAAGGAATTAAGGAAAACTCTCATGTATACTGGATCAATTATCTTTTTATAGTTATCCAGAGTAAATTCAAATACTATATTACCAAGTTCATCCCTTGACATAAAGCTTAAGATCACAACAAGTAAAAGAGGTATACCAACTAATATTAATAAGTAAAGTAAGATAGGAAGTGCCGGTAAATCTTGTTTTAATTTTTTCATTCCTAATTACCTCTCTTTCGCCAAGTTTTCTTTTGATTCATCTTTATTATCTTTATTAGGAAGTAAAATCGCTCCATTTTCTTCCCAGTTAACATAAACTTTATCCCCTTTTTTGTAATTTTCATTATTACTTTGATATTCAATAACTGTTATTGTTTCTCCGTCAACATCAACATCTGTTCTTATTTGAGAACCAGCGTAATGAACATAAGTTATCTCACCATATAAGCTGTTTGATGTTTTCTCATAAGATATTCTCATTTTATCCATATGTATGGCCAAGATAACAGTATCTTTGCCAGCACATTCTTCAATATCTATCATACTTCTATCAGTTTTTATATCAATAACGCTATTTCCTAATTCCACACTACAAAATTCGCCTTTTTTACCTATAACCTTAACTTCTTTAATGTTTCTATCTCCAATAAACTCAGCAACAAAGTAGTTTTTAGAATTGTTATATATTTCTGTAGGTGTACCCACCTGCTTAATTCTACCCTCATTCATTACTACTATGCGGTCAGACATATTCAAAGCTTCCTCTTGGTCATGGGTTACATATATAAATGTTTTATTGGTTTGTTTTTGAAGCTCTGCAAGCTCTCTTTGCATATATTTTCTAAGTTTTAAATCTAGGGCTCCTAGGGGCTCATCTAAAAGTAAAATATCCGGTTCATTGATTAAGGCCCTTGCTATTGCAATTCTTTGCCTTTGACCACCAGATAATTGATTAGTCATTCTCTCTTCATATCCTAGCATTTGAACTAATTCCAACATTTCATATATCTTTTTATCAAGTTCATCTTTGTCCATCGATTTAGTTATTCTTGGACCATATGCAATGTTGTCATAGACATTTAGGTGGGGAAACAGTGCATAATTTTGAAATACTGTATTAACATTACGCTTATTAGGTGATAAATCTATAATTGACTTACCATATAATAAGATATCTCCCGAATCAATAGTCTCAAGGCCCGAAATACATCTTAACATAGTTGTTTTTCCGCAACCAGATGGACCTAAAAGTGTTATAAATTCTCCATCTTTTATATCTAAATTTATATCCTTCAAAATATGTGATTTCCCAAAATATTTATTAACGTTAGTTAAACTAAGTAATTGTTCTTTCATATATACTGTCCTTTGTCTATTAATTTAATTACACCTTACTATGTTATCTTCTTGTATACTTCTTATAGGTGTCTATTTTTAGCAACATGATAATTATAACATTAATTTAAAATTTATCTAGTGTCTAGCATATATAGAAACTTATTTGATTTTATTTTTTAGTTATATATTGAAAAATTATATCAGAAAAGAATTCATATTGCAAAAGTAATATATTTGTTTATCACAAAGTTTAATATTATTAAAGGAAAAGGATAAAATAAAAGTTAAAGGCTATGACACATTTAAAGGAGTATTGAATATGGATGAATTATATATTATTATAAATGATGAAAAAATAGAAATTGACAAGGAAATTATAAAAAAGTACAATCTTGAAGTTGGCGACTTGTCTCCTTTTACAAGAAAACCAATTGTAAATGAACATGGCTATACAAAAAAGATAGCAAAACCTGAGACAAAGCCTGACTTAAGTAATCCAGAAGATGGTGTCCATGAAATGGAAAATGGTTTTGCTATATCCACTTCTGAAATATTAGATATTGCAGCTGGTTTAGATTCTGATGCATCTGAGACTTAAATGTAACGTATAATAAGGAAATAATATACAAAACCATGGGTAATTGTAAACAACAAAAGGAAGTTTATTCTATAAAAAAACTATATTTCGACAAGATTGTTAAAAACAAGTCATTTGTACTTGTATTTTTTCAAATCTTGTATTATATTTGATTACTGTACGGACAATATATAAGAATGTTCATGTTTTTAAACCGATAAATAATATTTTTTAAAGAAAGCGAGATTAAAATTATGTCAAAGAAAATTTCAATTATTGGTGCTGGTAATGTAGGTGCTACTATTGCCTATACATTAACTATGGATGGAATGGCTTCCGAACTTGTTCTTGTTGATATTAATGAGGATAAGGCTAAAGGAGAAGCTCTTGATATAATTCAAGGTACTCCATTTTGTCCTCCAGTAGATATTTATGCTGGTAATTATTCAGATATTGCTAACTCAGATATTGTTATTATTACTTCAGGTATTCCTAGAAAAGAAGGTCAATCTAGATTAGATTTAGCACAAAACAATATAAATCTTATGAAAGAAATGGGACCTGAACTTGTAAAACATGCTCCTGATGCAATCTACGTTGTTGTAAGTAACCCTGTTGATATTATGACTTATACTTTAATAAAATCAACTGGTTTACCAGAAAGACAAGTAGTAGGATCTGGTACTGTACTAGATTCTGCAAGACTTCGCTCAGATATCGCTGACAGTTTAGATGTAAACCCGAAAAACGTTCATGCTTATGTATTTGGTGAACATGGAGATTCATCATTTGTTCCATGGTCTTTAGCTACTATATCTGGTATGCCTCTTGAAGCTTTTTACAGAGAAAAACGTAAACTTGATCCAGGTTTCACTGATATTGATCTTGATGGTTATGAAGAAAACGTACGTACTTCTGGCTCAAAAATAATCAGTAAAAAGGGAGCTACTTATTACGCAATTGCCTTATCTGTTCGTAGAATTTGTGATTGTATCATACGTGATACAAATTCAATACTTACAGTTTCAGGTATGATTCATGATAGATATGGTATGGATGATGTTTGCTTAAGCCTTCCTTTTGTTGTAAACAAAGATGGAATAGAATATGCTGTTTCACCTGAAATATTACCTGAAGAAGAAGAAAAACTTACAAACAGTTATAATGTTTTAAGAGAAATGATTGATTCTTTAGATATCTAAAATTTTATTGTTTAGATTATAAGAAGCAAGAGATACAATTTAATTTAACATATAAAAGACTAATAGCTCACATAATTATGTGAGCTATTAGTCTTTTATTGTTTTGTTATTAACTTATTGTTATTTCTAATCTATATTCTTAATTATCTTTATCAGTATTAGGTTATATTCTAGCTACACCCGATTTTCTAGCTGCTTCCATTACTTTTTCTGCTACTTTATCTGCAACTTTTTTATCTAATGCACTTGGTATAATATAATCTTCTGTTAATTCATCTTCTTTAATGTAATCTGCAATAGCATATGCTGATGCAAGTTTCATTTCCATATTAATGTCACTAGCTCTTACATCTAAAGCTCCTCTGAATATACCAGGGAAAACTAGAACGTTATTAATTTGGTTAGGGAAGTCTGAACGGCCAGTACCTATTATTCTAGCACCTGCTTCTTTTGCTAAATCAGGCATAATCTCTGGTGTAGGGTTTGCCATTGCTAAAATGATTGGATCTCTAGCCATGGATTTAACCATATCTTGATTAACCATATCTGCGGATGAAACTCCAATAAATACATCTGAGTCAACCATTACGTCAGCTAAGCTTCCTTTTTCTTTATTAGGGTTAGTTTTAGCTGCAATATCTTGCTTAGAACTATTCATGTTGTCTCTTCCAACATATAATGCACCTGTTCTGTCAGTAAGAATTATGTTCTTTGCTCCGTCAGCCATTAGAAGTTCTGCAATTGCTGAACCTGCAGCTCCTGC
>CAZXSM010000017.1:0-29628 GCA_964643255.1 uncultured Lachnospiraceae bacterium | reverse complement strand
TATAATATAACGTTAATAGATTATTTATCGGAATCACTATTTTGTATTCCTTATATTCCATTGATGGATATTGTGTAGAAAATAATTCTGATGTGAAGAAGAAATCTATAGTTGAAAAAGCAGAAGAAAGTAAATGAAATTGAAGTGTTGAATATGAATTTAAACCAGCTCTACAGCAATTAGCTTTAGGGCTTTTTATTGTTGTCCTTAAAGACCTTGAATGATATAATTGAATTTATATGTAATTAACAACTATTAAACTTAATAAAAACAATTAAGATCAAACGAGCTTATTGTAGTTTGCTGCAAGAGGAGTTTTTATGAATAAGAAAAAAAGGTTTATATACATACTTTTATTTATCTTTATATTATCTACGGCTTTAATAGTACCAATTAAAGCTTATGGTATATTTTCACCGACTTATCGCGCTTTGTTAATCGGTAACGGAGAATATCCAGATGATAATAGTCTAAGTGGTACTTATAACGATTTATACAAGATGGATAATATGCTTAGTCATAATTATTACGGACAAGATAACACCCAGTTTAGTAGTACATCTAGCCAAATTGATTTAACAAAGGATGAAATGATTAATAGCATACAGGATACTTTCAGTGATGCAAAACCAAATGATATATCATTATTATATTACACAGGCCATGGAGGTCTCGACCAATACAATAATGCATATCTAGTAGGAGTCGATGGGGTAGGTTTAAGTATTAATGAACTTGAGACAGAACTAAGAAAGATTCCAGGAACTATAGTAGTTGTATTAGACAGTTGTTTTTCTGGAGATTTTATAAACAGGATTAGTAACTTTAGTTCTATACAATTTAAAGGTGAATCTAATTTAAATGAAAATGATACAGATCAATTTAATCGATCGGTAATTGATTCTTTTGCAAAACCAAGAACAAGATTCAGGAGTTTTTCATTAGGCAGTAAGTACAAAGTAATTACAGCTTCTGCTAAAGACCAAATGTCTGTTGAAATAGAGTATTCTGACGGATGGGGATGGGGTGGAGAATTTACAAGAGCTTTTGTTACGGGCAACGGTTATAATGGCTATTTTTTAGCTGATAAAAACCAGGATAACAAAGTGACCTTAGACGAGATTTACACTTATACAAGAAACAAGGTTAGAAATAGTAATGTTCAAGTTTGGCCAATGAATGATGATTTTATTATTGGTTCAGGTTTTTCTGAAGATGCTGGTAATAATTATACATACTGGGATTTAGTTGAGGATATAGGCGTAGACACCATTTGGCAGGTTGAATTTAATCAGAAACTTGATGATGCTTCTTGGAAAGATAGTCTATACATACTAAATTCAGATAACAATAAAATACCTACTAACATAGAAAAAAGCAAAGATGAAAAATTCTTGTATGTGATACCCGAATTTGATTATGATTATGGCTCTGAATACACCTTGGTAATAGATGATAATATATTATCAAAATCAGGGAAAAAGTTGAAAAACAAAATATGTATTCCCTTTACTACTGAATAATTTAAAATTGAACAATAAGTAATTATCTTTTAAGTAAAAGTGTATTGATTATCGTTATCTTTTAGCCCCTTTTTATCTAAAAGGTATATTGAATAAACTACAATTTTAATGATAATATACTCTTAATGACAAAAAAGTAAAATTATTTTAAAGATAGGAGTAAGGTATACATATGAAAGCATTAAAGACAGACACTATTAACAAAAAAATATCTATTCTTGTAACCGTGATAATTGTTGTTTCTTTATTTGGACTCTCTGCAGTCAACTACTACATATCTAAAAGCGAACTATCCCGGTCCAACAATATTATATTAGAAAATGCAATTGAATTTACTTTAGTTGAGATTAACCGTAATTATGACTATTCACAAGATGAGGCTGGTTTCTTAAGTGATGATGCTGCTAAGGCTAATTCACTTGCATCTATAGAAATGATGGTAAGTGGAGAAATAGATGAAACATCAGGGGCTTCAGTTAGTCAAGCAGATGCTATAAGTTCAGCCACTGAGAATTCTAAGTTCGCAGAACACTCCATTGATTTAGGGGAATCTGGATATATTTTTGTTATTGATACAGAAGGGCAAGTTTTGTATCACCCATTTCTTGAAGGCAATTTATATGATTTACAATCCCGAGATGGTAAAAATATTACACAAGAACTAATTAGCCTTGCAAAATCAGGAGTAGGAATTTTAAATTATAGTCTTACCCAAGATAAAAGTGATGTTAATGATAGTAAAACTGTACATTCACAGTACTTTCCTCACTGGGACTGGGTAATTGGTGCCGTTACATATGATGCTGAATTAGCAAGAGGAGCCAATCAGATATTACTTTATAATATTATTGGATTTATTGGCTTGCTTATAATTTCATTATCTGTAACGATTATTCTCTCTAGAAAGATAACAAAACCAATTAAACAAGTGGCAAATTCACTGAGCCAGGTTTCAGAAGGAGACTTAACTATTGATAAGATAAATGTTAATACCAATGATGAAACCAAGCTACTAGCCAATTCTGTAAACCTACTGGTTGATAACTTAGGTAATATAGTTAAAATGACAATTAAGGCTAGCGATGACCTTACTAGTTATGCAAGAGAGCTTAGTTCCTCCTCAGAGACTGTTTCAATAGCTTCTAATGAGGTAGCCATAGCTACTACGCAAGTAGCTGAGCAATCTAGTAAGCAGCATAGGGATACTGTAGATAGTGTTGATAAGCTTAACCTACTTGGGGATAACATTGGAAAATCAGCTGAAGCTAGTGACAAGATGGGAGAAACACTAGAGCAAAATATAAAGACAAAAGATCTAGGTTTATCCTCTATAAATGATTTAAAAGATGCTAATGCTCAGAATAATGAAAATACAGCTATCTTAGAGGAACAGATTAGTAAAATTAATGAACACTCTAATGATATTAATCAAATAACTACTATCATAACTAATATCGCTAAGCAGACAAACCTATTAGCTTTAAATGCAAGTATTGAAGCATCTAGAGCAGGAGAAGAAGGTCAAGGCTTTTCAGTAGTTGCAGATCAGATTCGTGAGCTAGCTAATGAAAGTGCTGATGCTGCTGAAGATATTAATAATAAGATTGGACAAATGGGAGCCCAAACTGAGGAAGCAGTAACATTTATTTCTAAGAACAGGTTAGGGGTAGAAAAGATTAACCAAGCTGTTGATCAGACTGAGATAAGCTTTAATAATATAGCTGAAGAAATGCAGGCCTTAGCAGAAGACATTAATAATATTATAGACCACACAAGTCAGATTAACATTATGAAAGATGAAATCTTAGTAATGTTAAATAATGTCTTAGATGCAACCCAAGATAACTCAGCATCTACAGAAGAGATAGCCGCAACAGCCCAAGAACAATCTGGTATTATAGCAGAGATAAATGAAAACATTAGTAAACTTAATGATATGGCAACAGGTTTAAATAATTTGGTTAATGAGTTTAAGGTTAACTAGAAGATACATGTAAGTGGTATTAATAAGCATTATGATAGGTAAAATGATAAAAAAGACTTACAAACCTGAAGTGACCCCAATAAGTTAGATTATATTGCCTAGCAGTTATAACCACTAGGCAATAAAGCCTAACTTATTGGGGTACTTTATTTTGATGATTAATAAGCTCTTCCTATTCTGTAGATTTAGCCGTATCCTCAATAGCCGTCTTCATAATACTCTCGGTCATCATACCTGGATAGTATCCGAACACATTGCCTTCCTTATCTATCAAAAATGTAGTAGGTAGGGCCTGTATATAATAGTAGTAATATATTTCCCCTGTTTCATCAAACACTGTTGGGAAGGTATATCCATTATCATCTAAAAACTCTATAACTTCATCTTTTGTAACCTCCTGTGTATTAGGATTATCCTCTGTTCTAGGATTTGAAACCCCTAGGATAACAACATCATCCTGATTATAATTAAATTCTTGGTATAACTTCTCAATATCAGGCATTTCCATCTTACAAGGTGGGCACCAAGTAGCCCAGAAGTTTAGAAACACGACCTTTCCCTTATAATCTGATAGGGTATGTTCATTGCCATATTGGTCAGTAAGAGTAAAGTCTATTGCTGGGATAATATCAGCCTCAGCCTCATTTTCCGTTTCACTTTCTTCTTCAGTAACTTCTTCATTTTCCACCTTACTATCTAGACCAGGTTCACTAGTTTCTTCATCACCAAGACTTCCTGATTCATCTTCCTCTAGGTCATCTTCTATATTTCTCTCAATCATATCATTAGTAATTGAGTTTAGATAACTAGAAACTCCATTCATCCAGCCAGTAAAAGTCATTATTCCTATGATAACTAGGATAATACCGCCAGCTTTAATAGTATACTTAAGTAGATTTTTCTTCTTATTAAGGAATCCTAGAATTTTTGTTGTAAATAAACCTAATATCAAAAATGGTATAGTAAATCCTAAGGTATAGGCTAATATAAGAATCACACCTACTGCCGAACTTTTAGCTGTTGATGCTAGGATAAGTACTGATGAAAGCATAGGCCCTATACAAGGGGTCCAGGCAAAGCTAAAGGTAAATCCCATTACAAAAGCAATAAGAGGATTCATATCCTTCTCTAGAATTTTTGGCTGCATTCTTCTTTCTTTTTGTAAAAACTTAAAGTCAAATACTCCAAGTTGGTATAAACCTAATATTATAATAATGATTCCACCAATACGGGTAAATAGATTCTGGTATTCATTAAAAAAACTACCTACTGCAGTAAAAGCCATTAGTAGCACAAAAAATGCAAAAGAAATTCCTATTGTGAAAAACACAGTATGTAGAAATACAGTCTTTCTCTTGTAGTGAATTTCCCCATCTACTTCTTCCTTTGCGCTACCAGCTAAGTAACTCATATATACTGGTAGTAGTGGTATTATACATGGAGAGAAAAATGATAGCAGACCTTCTATAAAAACTAAGATAATGCTAAAGTTTTCTCCAGAAAAAATACTAAGTGTCATAATATTCACCTTCTTTATTATTTATAAATAAGTACTAATATCTATTATCGATAGTGACTTTGTTTCATTTTTTTGTATTGTTTCGAGTCTATCATTTTCTTATATATGTGTCAAATAAATTTATAAACCTATAAAACAAAGGTCAAATATGGTAAAATGTTATAAGCTTATAGTTTTATTTTATTAATTTTTATAAGACTTAACAAAAGTAAATATCTAGGAGGTAGTTATGAACAAAAAAGAATGGCAAGATCCTAATTTCTTACAAAGAGGGAGAGAAAGAGAAAGAGCATATTATATTCCTTATGAAGATTTAGGTAATGCACTAAGTGACAAAAAAGAGAGTTCTAAATATTATGAATCTTTAAATGGTACTTGGGATTTCAAGTTTTTTAATGCTTATTATAATGTTCCAGATGTTATTAGCCAGTGGGAATCCATACCAGTTCCATCTAATTGGCAAATGCACGGATATGAAGAACCTTACTATACAAATGTAAACTATCCCCACCCTGTTGATCCACCTTATGTTCCAGATGAGAATCCTTGTGGAGTATATAGAAGAGATTTTGTTATTAATAAAGAGTGGAAAAACAAAGACATATATATAAACTTTGAAGGGGTAAATTCTTGTTTTTATTTATACATCAATGGTAAAGAAGTAGGATATAGTCAAGTAAGCCATATGCCATCAGAATTTAATATTTCACCATATTTGGTAGATGGTAAAAATGAAATTATGGTTAAGGTATTAAAGTGGTGTGATGGTTCTTATCTTGAAGATCAAGACTTCTTCCGTCATTCTGGTATCTATAGGGATGTATATCTTTTGGCTAGAAACAAAAGTCATGCTAGGGATATAGATATTAAAACTGATTTAAGATCATTAAAGGGCCATGTTTTACTTAGTAATAAAGAAGAAGACAAAGAAGACCTAGAGATTTTAGCCACCCTTTATGATGGAGATGAAGAAGTTACTAAGACTAAAATAGAAAATGGTAACTTTGAATTTATCTTAGAATCACCAAAACTTTGGACAGCAGAAACTCCCAATCTTTATACACTTATAATCCAGGTGAAAGATGAGTATATACCTCTTAAAGTTGGGTTTAGAACAATTGAAACTTCTGATAAAGGAGAGTTATTAATAAACGGTGTTTCTGTGAAATTAAAAGGTATTAACCGTCATGATTCTCATCCAGAAACAGGACATACCATGAGTGAAGATGATATAAGAAGAGACTTATATTTAATGAAGAAGTTAAATATGAATACTATAAGGATGGCTCATTACCCACCTTCATCATATGTTCTTAAATTATGTGATGAACTTGGATTTTATGTAGTTGATGAGGCTGATATTGAAACCCATGGATTTGGAACCCGTAATACAGGATTTAAATATGAAAATTATCATGAAGAATGGTTTGCTCATAATCCTGACTGGACTAAAGCTATTTTAGAACGGGTAAGCAGAATGTATGAACGTGATAAAAACCATCCAAGTATTATTATGTGGTCTCTTGGTAATGAAGCTGCCCATGGAGATAACTTTGATAAGGCAGCAGAATGGCTACATGACAAGGATAAGGTGCGCCTTGTACACTATGAACAAGCAAGCCAAACAGAGACACCAGATATTTATGACGTAGAGAGTCATATGTATTTGCCTATTGATAAAACCGAAGAAAAAGGTAAAAAGGGTGGAAGTCAACCTATCTTCCTATGTGAGTACTCCCATGCAATGGGTAATGGACCTGGAGACATTCGCGATTATTGGGAAGTATTTAACCGTTATCCTAACTTAATTGGTGGATGTGTATGGGAATGGGCTGACCATACAGTTGTACGTGATGGTAAATACTATTATGGCGGTGACTTTGGTGAGTTAACCCATGATGGCAATTTCTGTGTAGATGGTTTAGTATTTCCAGACAGAAGCTTAAAGGCTGGTTCTCTTGAAGTCAAAGCAGTCTATCAATATATTAAGGCTGAATTAGTAGATGGTAATCAAGGTAAAGTGAAAGTTACTAACTTACATGACTTTACAAATCTAGACCAATATAAATTAGGATGGGAATTAGTTGTTGATGGCAAGATAAGCCATAAAGGAGAACAAGTTTGTGCTATTAAGCCTCATGAGTCTCAAGAAATTATATTAGATTATTCTTTACCTGAAAGTTGTAAACTAGGTTGTCACCTAAACTTGTATCTGTATACAAGGAGGGATAGTGTTTGGGCTGATGCAGGTTATGAAACAGCCATGATACAGCTTGAAATTCCTGAGGTGGAAGTCTTAGAAAATCAAGATAGCCTTAACTACTTATATAATGGTGAAAGTATTGAGATTCAGGAAAATTCTACAATTAGACAAGACGCTAAGAACGATACTACAAGTGTAGAAGAAAATGACAATGAATTAATTGTATCTTGCCAAGATAAGATCTCCTATGTCTTCCATAAAGAAAAAGGTAAACTTATTAACATTAAACACAATGATAAAACCCTTTTTACTGGTGACACTGAGATAACAGCATGGAGGGCTCCAACTGATAATGATAGAAGGATCAAGCACCAATGGGGCTTATTTGAAGATAACCAAAGTGCTTGGAATTTAAATCGTCTATTCCATAAATGTTATGATTTTAATTGGAATGAAACGCAAGATGGAAGTATAGAAATCACAATCAATGGTAGCTTATCAGGTGTTGCTCGTTCTCCATTTGCAAGATTTACTTCTGTATATACCATAGATAAGGATGGCAAGTTAAACATTGCTAATGATGTGGAAATTAATGATAAAGCTATCTGGTTACCAAGGTTTGGATTTGAATTTACCCTATTAAATTCAATGGAACAAGTAGAATACTATGGTAATGGACCTCATGAAAACTATGTAGATTTAAATCAACATGTTAAAATAGGTCATTATAAATCAACAGTATCCGATGAGTATGTACCATATATAATGCCTCAGGAACATGGAAACCATACTGAAGTTAAATGGTTGTCAGTTTATGATGAAGATGGTAGTGGATTAGTATTTAGTTCACCGACACCATTCCAATGTAACACATCCCATTATACTTCTGAGGAATTAACAAGAGCTAGCCATAATCATGAACTTGGAGAAAGTGGTAATACCATAGTTCGAATTGACTATAAGGTAAGTGGCCTAGGATCAAACAGTTGTGGACCAGAATTGTTAGATAAGTATAAGTTAAGCGAAAAAAGCTTTAAGTTTGACTTTGATATTATGCCTATTGATATAGTTGAACCTTAATATACCTCTTGCATAATATATTATTAAAATAGTAAAGATGTGTATATATGAATTATAATAGAGATTATAATCAAAACCACAGATCTTCTTATGATATTAGCTACTTTATAGGTGCTTACCTTAATGGTGGCCCTCTAGCTCCTAATATTAGAGGATTGGTAGTATTTGAACCTAGTATGAATGGGACTAAAGTATATGTAAGTGTAAGCGGTTTACCAGAATACACACCTGCTAGTGACACTGGCGATCCTGTAGGTCCCTTTGGCTTTCACATTCATGAGAATGGTGACTGTACTCTTGGTAACCCTGAATCGCCTTTTGAAGCAGCAGGAGGTCACTGGAATCCTACCAACCAACCTCATGGAAATCATGCTGGAGATTTCCCAGTAATATTTTCTAATGATGGATATTGTGAAATGTCATTTTATACTAATAAGTTTAGACCAGAGGATGTAGTAGGTAAGGCTGTTCTTATTCATCAAAATCCAGATGACTATAGGTCTCAGCCTAGTGGTAATGCAGGGAAAAGGTTAGCTTGTGGAGCGGTTGGATATATAAGCTAAGGATAAAATTACCTTATAAACTTTAAAACTTAATTAACTCTCTTATATTGCAATTTATTGTAGAAAACAATACAATTACATTACTTGCATGTAAGAGAGTTTTATTATATTTACTATAATATTAATAATAGATGATAGGAAGGAAGATAAAGATAAAACTGATTCTACAACAATAGAATAAAAAATAGAGTAATTACTTATACATAGAAAGTTATAAGTTTATTAAGAATAAAGGTCCGCCTCAAGGTAATATTATAGATGGTGCTACCTTTAATTTTTTATATAATAAGACTATATAGTGGATAACTCAACAAAAAAGGAGTGTAAAAGTGAATAGTAAAAGAAAATGGGTATGGCGTAGGAATTCACTTACTGTAAAGAGTTTGGTACTTATAATGGTAGTGAATCTTGCTATATTATTATTTATGCAAATAACAAGTTTTTATTATATGAATATTTATAAAACAAGAACAATTGACAATTATAAGGACTCTCTAAACATGTATTGTTCATATTGGGACAATAAGTTACATATCATAAATAGTTCTATGATTGCATTGACGAGTACTAAAAATATTGAATCACCTTATTGGGGAATTAGTAATGCAACCAAGGAATTGGAGTTTGAGACAAGTAAGATTATGTTAATGAGACAAATGTCTGATATTGCTAGGAACCATGATAATGATATTATGCTATTTTATTACTATCCAGAAAGTAATGTGTTTTTAAAATCAACAAACAATATAGTAGAATTTAACAAGAGGGAAATATTAAATTTAGATATTCAAAAGTACATTGAAAACATCACCAAATATAATAGTCAAAAGTGGAGCCTTTTTATGAGTGATAATACTGAGATGTTTATAAATGTATATCAAGTATCTGGTGGGTATATTGGAGCTATTGTAAAGTTTGATACTGTTTTTAATGAAGTCTTAAATGATAATGATGTTGTTTTAAATGCAGCCTTGCATGATGAAGAGAAAAACTTCACACATTATATAAAGCTTGAAGATAAGGTAAAAGCTAAAGATTCTATTATTCACTCCATTGATATGGAGAATCTTTTTGGAGATTTACAGATTACAATATTACAAAGCAGCCTTTTAAATGACAAGATGTCATTTATAATATTATCTTTAGCTACAATTTTACTAGGGTTGGGATTGCTGACCTTTAATATAAGGTATCAAATTAGGCTTGTTTTAAATCCCTTAAATTTACTTAAAGATGCTATGGAAAGTTTTAGTCAAGGTAATTTGAATGTACGTTTAGAGGATAATAACTCAAGTAATGAAATTAAAGTACTATATCAGACTTTTAATAATATGGCTGAGCAAATATCTAATCTTAAGATTCAGGTATATGAATCACGTATTGAACGGGAAAAAATTCAAAGTAATTATATGAGAGTCCAGATACAACCTCACTTTTATGCCAACATTTTGAATTTGATATATGGATTGGCACAAATTCAGGATCATTCTTCTATTCAAAGATTAGTCATGAATTCAGGAGCATATTTTAGATATCTAATGGGTGAGAAAGGAACTTTTGTTTTATTGAGAGAAGAAATTGAATGTGTAAGTAATTATATGGAAATTCAGCAAATGCGATATGATGGATATCTAGACTTTAAGATTCATGTGGAAGAGAAATTAGAAAATCAATTGGTTATACCAATGATATTACAGACTTTTGCAGAAAATGCTATAAAACACAATGTTACCCTTGTCCCTATGCTAGTGGTACGTATAAAAGTTACTGGTAAGCAAGGGAAAATCTATATATCTGTAGAGGATAACGGTATAGGCTTTGACAAGGAAACATTAGATAAAATCAAATCAAATGAAAATATTAGTAAAGATGGAGACCATATAGGTATTCAAAACGTAATGGAACGTCTTAAAATATTTTATGAAGATAAGGCTTCAGTTAAAATTGATAGTAGTCCTGGTAAAACTAGTATACAAGTAATCTTACCTGAGATAGTAACGGAGGAGGAAAAAAGTGAATATTTTATTAGTTGATGATGAAGAAATTATGCTGAAGATTGTGGTAAAGACAATCAATTGGGATGAATTAGGGATTCAAAATGTATATACTGCCCTAAATTCTAAAGAGGCAAAAGAAGTAATCAATAAACATGTAATTAATATAACTCTATGTGATATTGAAATGCCAGGAGAAAGTGGCTTGTCTTTGATTGAGTGGATACAAGGCCTTCATCCGGAAATAGTTAATATTATATTGACGGGCCATGCAGATTTTAATTATGCCAGGAGTGCTATATCACTAGGGGTTTATCGATATTTATTGAAACCCATTTCTTTTGAGAATGTAGAAAAAGCTATTAAGGAAGCAATTGAAAAAATTGAAGATGAAATACTATTAAAAGAAGACCATGATATAAGTAATAAGAGCCAGGAAGCAAGTGTTGTT
Organism: uncultured Lachnospiraceae bacterium; assembly: GCA_964643255.1. Classification (GTDB taxonomy): domain Bacteria; phylum Bacillota; class Clostridia; order Lachnospirales; family Lachnospiraceae; genus JAAYRG01. Next base: position 18,311 of record CAZXSM010000017.1, on the reverse strand, counting down.
GATATGACTAAAACGTATCTAGAAAAGAATTATAATCAAGTAATCACAAGAAGTGATATAGAAAAACTAGTAAATCTTAATCAAGACTACATTAATAGAGAATTTAAAAAGGAAACAGGGTATTCGCTAATTGAATATGTTCAGTATTACCGTATATTAATGGCGAAAAAAATGCTTAGGGAGACAGACAACTTAATTTCTGAAATTTGTATAGAAACAGGATATGATTCGCCGGCATATTTTTCAAAGATATTCAAGAAGTTAACAGGTCAAACACCGACAGAGTATAGATTAAATGCTGATAATGATGAAAACAAGAGAGAATAATCGGTTTTGTTATATAAGAAGTCGAGAAAGAGATTGTTGCTAAGTTGAGCCTTTTCTATAATATAAGTGTCACAATAAAATACTTAATATAAAGAAAAGAGGAAGAGGATGAAAAAAAGTATAAAATTATTAAGTCTGTTACTTGTTTTAACAGTAGTTTTTCTAACTGCCTGTAGTAATTCAGGAGAGAAAGATGAAGAAAAAGAAGAAACAAATGTAAGTACAGAGAATAATGATGAATCGGTAGACGGGGGAGATGATAAACTTTTTGATGGAGAGGTATCAAAATTAAAAGTTGTATTTCCTGGAGGAGCTTCTTCACCAGCAAGCTTAGAAGCAGTAGAAGAACAAATGAATGAAATTATTAGCCAGCATATGGATGCCGAAATAGACTTAGAGATTTTGGAGTGGGGTGTATTTTCTGATCAACAGAATTTGATGCTTTCATCAGGTGAAGAGGCAGCATTGATTTTCACTTTTGATTCTTCAGTAAATTATGCTTCTTCAAATCAGGTGTTAGATATCACTGATTTAAGCCAAGAGTATGCTCAAGACGCACTGGATATGTTTTCAAAATACGTGGAAGCATGTAAAATCGACGGAAGACTTTATGGATTTCCTACCTTCCATGAGTATACAAAGTCTGCGGGACTAGTAAGTAGAACTGATATTTTGGAAGAGCTAAGCATTGACCCAGAGTCTGTTAAGACATGGGAAGATATTGAAGGAGTTCTTGCCAAGGTTAAAGAGCAATATCCTGATATGAATATATTAAGTCCAGTGGAGGTTGGTTCTGGAGTTTTAGATTATTATAACGAGGGCAAATTTGATGTTTTAATAGATGGGGTTGGTATTAGAGTAGACAATGGTGACGGTGATGACATAGAGATTTTAAATCTATATGATACCCCAGAATTTATGGAATTAGCAAATCTTGCTTATGACTGGAATGAAAAAGGTTACTTTATGGCAGATGCAACTACAGTGACAGATACACGTCAGAGTTTACTTGCTGCTGGAAATACATTTGGTTATATAGGACAGATACATCCAGGTACAGCAACACAAGAATTAAAAAATTCAGGTGTTGAAGTTACAACAATTCCTGTTAATAATAAAGTTTTAACAACAGGAAACGTAAACTTTGCTCAATACATGGTACCTATTGGATGCTCTACACCAGAAAAAGCTGTTAAATTACTAGATATAATGTTGACAAATGAAGACATGGCCAATTTACTTATGTATGGTATTGAAGGAGCTGACTATGTAATAAAGGATGCAGAAAATAACATAGTAGGTTATCCAGAAGGTGTTGATAGTTCAAATGTAGGTTGGAATAATGAGACTTGGTTGTCAGGGAATGCAGCACTTGCTCATGTGTGGGAATCAGATTCACCAAGTATATGGGAAGAATATCTAGAATTTAATGATAGTGCCATAGTTTCTCCCCTTTATGGATTCACATATGATACTGAAAATGTGAAGACTGAAATAACAGCTATTACAAATGTAATTAATAAATATTTATCTGTTATTTGTGCAGGTTACTCTGATCCAAATGAAGCAGTACCTCAAATGGTATCTGAACTTGAAGCAGCAGGAATTAATAATATTCTAGAAGATGCACAAAGCCAGGTAGATACTTGGATGGATCAACAATAGTAAAATCAGATTTTGTATTTACAAATTAAATAATAATTGAAAAGCGGTTTTCTTCTAAATCGTAGAGGCCGCTTTTCTTATTGAATTTTTTAAACACATGAAACACAGTATGAAGGGAAGTTAGGATTGTAATGAATAAAACGAGAAAAAAAATAAAGAAATATTTGCCGCTTTATATAATGATTTTCCCTGGATTTCTATATTTATTAATTAATAATTATATTCCCATGGCAGGGATTGTTATTGCTTTTAAAGATATTGATTTTTCTGTAGGAATATTAAAGAGTGATTGGGTGGGTCTTTCTAACTTTGAATATTTGTTTAGAACACCAGACGCTTTTCGTATAACAAGAAACACATTACTTTATAACCTAGGATTTATTGTAGTAAATACAGTCGTAGGAGTTACATTTGCAATTTTGCTAAATGAAATTCGATCAAAAATATCCTTAAAAATATATCAAACGGTAATATTATTACCTTATATGATTTCTATTGTAATTGTAAGTTATTTAGCTTATGCATTTTTAGCAACTGATTTAGGTTTTATAAATAGAATACTTATGAAATTAGGCTTGGAAAAAATATCTTGGTATACAGAAGCAAAGTATTGGCCCGTAATCTTGATACTTATTAATTGTTGGAAAAATGTTGGCTATAGCACCATGATATATTTGTCATCTATTTTAGGAATTGATAAATCTCTTTATGAAGCGGCTGCTGTTGATGGTATTACAAAGACAAAAGCTATATTTTATATTACTTTACCCATGATAAAACCTACCATTATCACTATAGCTTTACTAAATATCGGAAGAATATTTTACTCTGATTTTGGTTTGTTTTATATGGTTCCTATGAATTCAGGTGCCTTATTAAACGCAACCAATACAATTGATACATATGTCTATAATGGCTTGGTAAAATTAGGAGATATAGGAATGTCGTCAGCGGCGGGAGTATATCAATCAATTGTAGGATTTATATTAATAATGTCAGCTAATAAGTTAATAAAAAAATATAGCAGTGAAAATGCATTGTTTTAAGGAGAGGATATCATAATGTATAAAAAAGATAAAAAGTATCAAGTTATTTCACATCTGATTATGGGAACAGTTACAATACTTACAATTATTCCGATTTTACTTCTGTTCGTATCTTCTGTGACTTCTAATAAAGATATTACATTATATGGCTATTCTTTTTTCCCAAAAAACTTTAGTCTGGAAGCATATTCATACATTTGGAATGAACGAAAGCAGATATTTAGATCTTATGGAATTACAATATTTGTAACAACTATAGGTACGGCAGCTGGACTACTAATGTCAATATTATATGCTTATGTACTTTCTAAGCCTAAGTTTTTTGGAAAAAAGTTCTTCTCATTTTATATACTCTTTACCATGTTATTTAATGGGGGATTAGTACCAACATATATTATGTATACGAGATATTTAAACATGAAAAATACCATATGGGCATTAATTATACCTAATTTAATGATGAATGCCTTTAATGTATTATTAATTCGTAGTTATATTCAAAACAATATACCCCAATCATTAACAGAAGCTGCGGAAATTGACGGAGCCAATGAATTTTCTATTGTTCGTAGGATAGTTATACCTATGAGTAAGCCTATTATTGCTACATTTGGACTTTTTATTGGAGTAGGTTACTGGAATGATTGGATGAATGGTTTGTATTATGTTACAGATGAAAGGTTATATAGCATACAACAAATTCTAAATAATATGTTAAAGAACATCGAATATCTTTCCAAAAATGCAACTTCAGTTGCAAAATCTACTAGTTTGGCAGGTACACTGCCGGCAGCAACTGTAAGGATGGCAATCGCAGTAATTGGATTGTTGCCCATATTAATAATTTATCCAATATTACAAAAGTACTTTGTTAAGGGTATAAGCTTGGGTGCTGTAAAAGGTTAAGATATAGTCGATGGGACAAGGAGAAATAATGGAGATATATAAAAATATAGAATATACCCCTGAGGAACGGGCAGAAGACCTAATATCAAAAATGTCTTTTGAAGAGAAGCTAGGCCAGTTAGTTGGATATAATCCAGCTGAATGGTCTAGTGATGACCTTGATAAAGACTATGAAGACGGTGTTGGTCAAGTTTGTTTAATTGTTGGTATTAATGAAAGAACCACTGAGGAAGTTGCTGATTTACAAAGAAAATTACAAAAGAAGATAATAGAAAAAAGTAGATTTGGAATTCCTGCTATATTTCATGTTGAGGCACTAAGTGGTGTTATGATTCCCGGTGCAACAAGTTTTCCTTCGGGCATAGGACAGGCATCTACCTTTAATCCACAAAACCAAGAAGAGATTGGTAAAATAATAGGAAAACAAGCACGGGCAGTTGGAGCCACTCAAGTACTTGCTCCTGTATTAGATATTTCAAGGGATCCTAGACTTGGTAGAATGGGAGAAGGCTATGGTGAGGATCCAGCATTAGCATCAGCTATGGGGAGCGCATATGTTAGAGGGGTGCAACTAGATGGAGATTTTGAGAGATCCACATTTGCAACTGCTAAACATTTTTTAGGCTATCATAATTCTCAAGGTGGTATTCATGCAGCTACTTGTGATATACCAGAACGCTTGTTAAGAGAAGTATATGCAAAGCCCTTCCAAGCTGCAATTACAGAGGCTAATATGCAAGGAATAATGCCCTGTTATAGTTCTATTAATGGACAACCAGTGGCAGGATCAAAAGAGATATTAACTGACCTTCTTTGTGATGAAATGAAATTTCAGGGAATAGTTGTTGCTGATTATTCATCAGTTAGAGAAATATTCGAAAGGCATAAAGTTTGCGAAAGCTATGGTGAAGCAGGTAAAAGAGCCTTGATTGCTGGTTTGCATCAAGAGTTACCTTCTGCCAAATGCTATACTCCAGAACATTTGCAAATATACAAAAATGATAATGAATTTATGGATGTTCTTAACCTTGCAGTAAAGAAGGTCTTAACTGGGAAGTTTAAATTGGGCTTGTTTGAGAATCCATTTGCATATGATGATGCACATATTAAAGAGATATATAAAGATAAAAAGAATATATCTACCACATTAAAGTCTGCTAGGGAATCATTGGTCTTATTAAAAAACCAAGATATACTTCCTTGGAAACGGAAAAAACAGAAAGTTGCAGTTATTGGCTATCATGCAAACTCAACTCGTGCTATGTTTGGCGGATATTCTTATATGTCAACAACAGAAAGTTTCTTAGGAGTACAAAACACAGCAGCTGGTTTCGATGTAAAAAACAAATCAGACAAATCAAATGTATCCTTTTATCAAGGATCAAAAGTAGAAGTGGAACATCCTGATGCTGAAAAGTTAGCAAAGCAAGTGTTACCAGGATCGAAAAACTTACTTGAAGAGTTGCGTGATAGAATACCAGAAATGAAATTTACATATGCTTTTGGATATCCTTATATAGGAAATGATTCTAGTGGACATGAAGAGGCTATAGAAAATGCTAAGGAAGCAGACATGATAGTAATGACTGTGGGAGGCAAGTATGGAACAGGGACTTCTTCATCTATAGGTGAAGGTATAGATGGGACAGATATTAATCTTCCTCTTTGTCAAGAAGAATTAATAGAGAAACTTGGCAAACTAGGAAAGCCTATTGTACTTATTCACTTTGGAGGTAGACCAATTTCTAGTGATATGGCAGATAAGTATGGTGATGCCATATTAGAAGTGTGGAATCCAGGGGAACAAGGTGCTAATGCTATCGTATCCACCTTAATTGGAGAATATAATCCAGGAGGGAAGATGCCAGTAACAACCCCATATTCGGCAGGTCAAATTCCTATATATTATAATCATCAAAACGGTTCATCTTATCACCAAAACACAATGAGTGCTTTTAGAGAATATGTGGATTGCCCCCATGAACCAAGATATTATTTTGGGCATGGTTTATCTTATACAACTTTTGAATATAGCAATTTGAAATTAGACAAGACAAGTTTAAAGGCAAAAGACAAGTTGCTTGTAAGTATAAGTATTAGTAATACCGGGAAACTAGATGGTGATGAAGTTGTCCAGCTTTATATTAAGGATTGCAGGGCTAGTATGGTTAGACCTGTAATGGAGCTTGTAGGTTTTAAAAGAATACATGTGAAGGCAGGAGAGACAAAGAGATTAGAGTTTTCAATTATGCTTAATCAATTAGCGTTTTTAGATAATGAAATGAGATGGAAGATAGAAGCTGGTCAAATGGAAATTTTAGTTGGTTCCTCTTCAGCAGATATAAGGCTTGCCGAAAACTTTTATATAGAAGATAATGGATATGTAGATGGTGCGAATAGAGAATTTTATGCAAAGGTAAAGGAGATTTAAAATGGAAATTAAAAACCCAATTATTAAGGCTGATATGCCTGATCCCGATATTATACGAGTAGGAGATACATATTATATGGTGTCAACAACCATGTTCTATACTCCAGGAGCTCCCATATTAAAGTCCAAGGACCTATGCAATTGGGAGATAATATCATATGTTTTTGACATAATTGAAGATAATGAGATTTACCGACTTGAAAATGGTAACCATGCTTATGGAAAAGGGCAGTGGGCTACTAGTCTTGCCTATTATAATGGACGTTTTTATGCTTGTTTTGCATGTAATGCTATGGGAAAAACATATATATATTCTACAGATGATATATACAAAAGTGGATGGGACCGTGTGGTGATTGATGAAATACTTCATGATATGTCATTTGTCTTCTGGAAAGACAAACCTTATCTCATATATGGCAATGGTGATATATATATAGTAGAGCTGAAAAAAGACTTAAGTGGTATAGAAGAAAAAGGCTTAAGAAGACTATTGTTTAAAACACCAACAGAAGGAATTAGTTTAAGATGTGAAGGTTGTAGAGCTCTTATTCGAAATGGATATATATATTTGTTATTTATTGATTGGCCTATAGATGGACGCCGAAGGGTTGTATGCTATCGTTCTAGACAACTTGAAAGACCATACGAATCTAGATTACTTCTTGATGATGATTTTGGCTTTGAAGGACATGGGGTAGCCCAGGGAACACTTATAGAAAGTGAAGATGGTGATTGGTATGGCATGTTTTTTCAAGATAGGGGTGCCTCAGGCAGAATTCCATATCTCTTGCCTGCAGACTGGGAAGATGACTGGCCTGTAATAGGTATAAATGGTAGAATTCCAGAGAGTTTTGAGACTCCTTTTAAGCCTTATGATGCTTCAGATATTGTTTCTAGTGATAGCTTTAACCATAAGGAAAACAAGCTACATCTTAACTGGCAATGGAATCACAATCCTATTAATGATTGCTGGTCTTTCACAGAAAGACCGGGTTATCTAAGGCTCACTACTGGCCATATTGCTACAAACTTAATGGATGCAAGAAACACCTTGACTCAAAGAACTATGGAAGATGGGTCTATCTGTGATGTTATTCTAGATACAAGTGGAATGAAGGAAGGAGACTATGCAGGTTTATGTGCTCTGCAAGGAAGATACGGCCAAATAGGTGTGACAATAAGTGATGGCAAAAAGATGATAGAGACAAGACAGAAGAAAAAAGATGGCACAATTCTTACAAAGGAAACTGTCCTTGATCAGGATGAAGTTCATTTAAGGATAGTATTTGACTACCGTAGTAGAAAAGATGAAGCTACATTCTTCTATAGTTTAGATGGACAAGAATGGATACAGCAGGGTGAAGTTTTACCAATGGTCTTTACCTTGGATCTTTTTGTTGGCTATAGAATTGGTATTTATAACTATGGAACCAAGCAAGTAGGCGGATATGCTGACTTTAAGGATTTTAAGCTAGAAGTCTTACATGAATAGAGTATAGGCAGACCTCCTTAGTAACAATTGCATAGAAGTCTTTTAAATTTATTGAAACAATATATAATGTTGGATATAATATGGCTGTTGTGGTATATTTAATTATACATTTTAACAACCATAATATATCCAATTTTTTATTGTATAAGCAAATTACTGTCTAAGACTATATATAAGATCCCTTGGAGGACAAGCTATGTTAAGGCTAATATTTACTTCCCTTATAACAATGATTACCATAATATTCATCATGTTTGCCCAGTTATTCACAAACGTACAAACAAAGTCTGATGATATAGAAACAAGCGTTACCCCTAAGTATCATATACAACTTTTTACTGAAGATACAAATGAATATTTTTGGGCCCGTTTTCAGGAGGGTGCCTCAGATGCATCTCGTGAATTATCGGTTTATCCAGAATTTATTACAGTACCACAAAAGAATATTGATGCTCTAGGCAATGCCATAGATATGGGAGTTAATGCAGGTGTGGATGGTCTAGCATTTACTGCTGCTGATTCTATAAATACCCAGGAACTTATCGAGTATTCAGAAGACGAGGGAGTCTTGGTTGTTACATATGAAAATGACAGCTATTTCCTACCAAACACTCCAGTTGTAGGAACTAACTCTTACAGTTTAGGCTATATGGCAGGGGAAATGGCCCTAGAGGCTACTGATAAACATGCAAATGCTGTCTTGATTATTCCTGATTCTGTAGAAGACAGTGATATGCAATATAAAAATATGATTGTTCAAGGACTTCTTGAATCATTTTCAAGTTATAGCACAATTAACCTAACTGATACCTTAACTATTAATTCTGAAATGTTTGAGGCAGAAAAATTAACATCAACCATAATTAATGAATATAAGGATGTTGATTTAATAATATCCATGGACGAGCGTAGTACACCAGGTGTTGCCCAGTCCCTAGTAGACAACAATATGGTAGGAGATATTAAGTTAATTGGCTATGGTTTAATGCCGCAAACAATCGAGTATATCAAAAAGGGAGTTATATATGGGACTATTTATCCGAACTCTTATCAAATTGGCTATGAGGTTGTAAGCCAGTTGTATAAGGTTTTAGAGGGAGACCAGGTTAGTGATTATATAGATACTGACTTATATACGGTTACTGCACAAGATTTAGAAAGCACAGATCTTATCATAGATAAAGAATTCATATTAAACCATGAAAAATAGAGGCACAGGAGCAATTACAATGATTAATGATCAAAAAGAGAAAAAAGATGTTAGTTATCGTTCAAAACTCACTAGATTCTTTATACTTGCTATCTTAATTGCGGTTCTTGTAGGTTTATACGCCTACCTATCTTCTCGAGTTTTAATGAATGATATGACCGGTCTTATTGAACGAACCCAAACCCTAACTGAATTATATAATGAGCTAGGTACTTTGCAGTTACATACAGAAGACTATATATCAAGTAGGTCTACTGAAAGTCTTGAATACTTTTATGACAGTAATAATAATCTGGTTACCCTAATGAATCAGGTAGGTGCAGATGCAAATTATACAAGTCGTGGAATAAAGATTAAGAATTTAAATGGTATGCTAGAAAACTATTTAAATGTCTTAGATGAAACCATAATGTATAAACGTAACAAGCAAATTGATGATTATGTAATGGGATATCAAGAGGCTTTGCGTCAGTATGATAATATTTGCTCTTACATAGAAACTATTTTATCTTCTGACTTGACTGAAAGTGCTATGCAATATACAACCATAAAGGAAAAGATTGATAAGAGTACATTTATTACAGTAATACTTTTTGTTATTTCAATTTCCCTAATATTTGTCATGATTATACTTTTTAGTGATGAGATTACAAAGCCTTTAAGGAGACTTGCTTCATATGCCCAAGAGGTTACAAAGGGTAACTTAGATGTGGAGATTAACGATGATAGGACTAGTAGTGAAGTAAGGATACTCTTTAAAACATTTGGCATGATGACAGATAGTATAAAGAAATCTATTAACGATTTAAAAGAGAAACAAAGGCTAGAGCGAAGTTTAGACCAAGAAAAGTTATATAATCTAGAGATTGAAAGTGCTCTTCATGAAACAGAATTATTAGCCCTTCAGTCTCAGGTAAATCCCCATTTTATCTTTAATTCCATAAACATTGGTTCCAAGATAGCAATGCTTGAAGGGGATGATGTAACATGTGAGTATTTGGAAAACTTTGCAGATTTGTTTAGATATAACTTAAAGGGACTTGGATATAATGCTAATTTAAAAGAGGAAATTAATAATGTAAGGGCATATATGAACTTAATGTTAGCCAGATTTGGGGATACGTTTGAATTTAATCTTGAAATACCAGAAGATGAGGATATATTAAACTTTACCTTACCTAGAATGACTCTACAGCCTTTAGTTGAAAATGCATTTATACATGGATCAGCTACAGATGATGAAAATGGAGTTATTGAAATAAAGGTAAAAAAGGCAAGGAAAAGGTTTGAAGATTCTGAGGAAGAAGAGAATTACATAATTATCTCAGTTGCTAATACAGGCAGTGAGATAGCCCCTGAAACAATAGAGAAAATACTTACACAAACATATAAAAAACCAAAAGATAAAAGCAAACAAGGCCATACTACCGGCATTGGTATTGATAATGTACTAAGCCGTTTAAAGTTGTTTTATAAAAGAGAACAAGTAATGGATATTAAGTGTAGTAAAGGCTGGACAAGATTTATTTTGACACTACCTTTTGACAAAAACCAAGGAGGCGACCAGGAAACTTATGAAGATAATAATAGCAGATGATGAACCAATTGCAGTAGAATCTCTTGTCTATATGATTAACAAGAACTTTGATAATCTAGAGATAGCAGGGACAGCAAGGACTGGAAAGGATGCCATAGAACTGGCAATTAAGACTAATCCAGATATAGTAATTATGGATATAAATATGCCAGGTATTAATGGTTTAGACGCCATTAAAAGGATTAAAGATATAAACTCTAATGTGTGCTTTTTAGTGATTACGGCTTATGATTATTTTGACTATGCAGTTGAATCAGTTGCCCTTGGAGTCGAGGATTATTTACTAAAGCCTGTTAAGGAAAAGGAGTTTGTCAAGACACTAAAGTCAATTATGGATATGGTAGAGGACCGAAGCAGCAGGATGCAGGGAATTCTCGACCAACAAGAAAAGCTTAAACTTGCCACACCAGCTATAGAGGCTAGTTTTATATATTCCTTGTGTACATTTGGAGAAAACAAAAGTGAGCTTAATAAATACAGCAACTTGCTAGGTTATAGTGATATAGGTGGTTATGTACTTGTTTTAGAGTTTATAAGTAAGGGGGATAGCCAAATAGATACCCACATCCTAGGTGAAAAGGCCTATGATGAAATCAGAAGCATATTAAAGTTGAGTTGCGATTGTATAGTAGGTCCAATTATGGCTAACCAGATGATTGTTTATGCCTTTGATGATGAATACAGGACTTCCTATGAACAAAAGGTGAGTTCCCTTAAAACAGTTAGAAAGATACTAAGACGACTTCCTGATAATAAATGTAGCATTTTCATAGGTGTAGGTAGTTACTCTAACAATATAGAAGATGCTAAAACTTCTTATAACCAGGCCTATAACGCCCTCCATGCTATAAGAAATGAGGAAAATAAAGCAGAGGATGACCCTGTATCAAGTCATATACTTCATGAAGATGATATAAGGGAAATCAGTCAAGCCTCAGACACTGATTTCGACAAGTTTATCCAAGAAGAGTTTTATTCAAAGATACCTCATGAGAAGATGACTTACTTAGAAAGAAAGTTTGATGAAATATTTTCTAAGTTAGTCCTAGATAAAGCTAATAGTTTAAGTCAATTAAAGAATTATATGATAGGTATAGTTGTTGAGTTTTCAAAGAGATGGGAAGATGCAGTCAAAGATAATTACAGTGTACTTTCCTTGATTATGCAAGCTTCATCGGAAAAAGACTTGTATAGAATAAGTAAGCAGTTTGTAAATGAAGCAATTGATTCCATATATAAATCTCAGAAGCAGAAGGTGAATTCTATTATTGAAGTAGCAGATGAATACATAGAAAAGAATTATAACCAAAGTATCTCCCTAGAGTCTGTAGCCAAGGAAGTAAACTTAAGCTCCTATTACTTTAGTAGGTTTTACAAGGAAGAGACAGGAATTAATTTCTCGGATAAGTTGTCTAATGTTAGGATTGCAAAGGCTAAGGAACTTCTAGCTAAGGAAGACTTGTCTATTAAAGATGTAGCCTTTAGGGTAGGATTTACAGATCCTAATTATTTTTCTAAGACCTTTAAGAAGATGACTGGGCTAACAGCTAGTGAGTATAGAAACTGATGAGGACTATGTTGTGGATTGTTTAAAGTTAGGAGGAGAAAAATGCGTAAGAGCATTATTCTATGGGGAGTTTTAATAACTATAATGCTTGTATCTACCAGCTGCGCTACTGAAGAGGCAAATAAGGAGGAATTCACAGAAGATGAGATTGTTGTAGGCTTTTCTTTAGGAACCTTAATGGAGGACAGGTGGGTAAGAGATAGGGATATATTTCTTGCCAAGGCAAAACAAAGAGATATAAGAGTTATTGTTAATAATGCAAATAGGGATTCAGAGATTCAGTACCAACAAGTAATGGACATGTTAGACCAGGGCATAGACATACTTGTTATTGCTCCAAATGATTCCCTAGAGGAAAAAAGATGTGTAGATGCAGCTAAAGACAAGGGAATACCAGTCATTTCCTATGATAGGCTAATACTAAATGCTGATGTTGACCTATATATATCATTTGACAACACAAAGGTAGGAGAGGCAATAGCAAATGAATTGGTTAAAAAGGCACCTGAAGGGGGTTACTTAATAATAGGCGGTCCAAAGTCTGATAATAATACAACCCTTATATACGAGGGTGCAAAGGGAGTTTTAGCCCCTTACCTTGAAGATGATAGAATTACTATCCTAGGAGAAAGCTGGATAGATGACTGGACCAGGGAAGGTGCTTATCAATACGCCACAGAACAAATAAAAATTCACGGAGACAATATAAATGCTATTATCTGTGGCAACGATTCATTGGCCTGGGGAGTAATCGATGCACTCTCTGAAGCCCAAATGTCCGATAAAGTATATGTAGGAGCCCAAGATGCCGACCTAATAGCTTGTCAAAGAATAGTAAATGGTAAACAAACAATGACTACCTATAAACCAATACCAAAACTAGTAGACAAAACTGTAGAAGCCTGCATAGCCCTTTTAAAGGGAGAAGAGATAGCAACTAATGATGATATAGATAACGGGGAATATTCTGTCCCATCAATTTTACTAGATGTAATCCCAGTAACTAAAGATAATATTGATGAAACAGTAATCAAAGACGGATTTCATTTAGAAGAGGATATTTATCAAAGAGAAAAATAAATCTGCTGAAGATAAGCTTTAACTTATAAGGATAAGGCTATCAAAACAGGTCGCCAGGATGGTGTGAGCTTTTGCTTTTTAAGGAAAAGTAAAGTTTCATATCATCCTGGTGGCCTGTTTTCTTTAAAGTTCTGGATTATAACAAGCAAAGGCTTCCTGCTAGATTCCGACATTATTTTCTGTAAAATATTGCGCAAGGAATTACCCTAAGGTCAAAAAAATCTAGTCCTTAAATAAGTTATTAAAATAACGACAATAAAAGATTACAAGACAACAATTAAGTCCATTGCTCAACCCTTAGTAGTTTTGTACAATAAAGACGTAAAATGAATGTTGAAATTATTTATTAACACCAATTTATTTTCAACGAACAATATGAAGGAGGAATTAATGTATGAAAAGGGTAAAAAGAGGTCTAGCATTATTGTTATGTCTTATAGCAATGATGACATTAGTAGCATGTAATCAAGAAACATCTGGTAAAGGTAGTGATGATCTAGATGTAGGTATCGTACTTCCAACAAAAGATGAACCTAGATGGCTACAAGATCAAGAAAGATTTGAAGATGTACTATCTGATACTGATTATAGTGTAGAGGTTTTATTTAGCCAAGGTTCTTCTGCAAATGAGAAGACAAATGTTGAGACTTTAGTAGCTCGTGGTATTGATGTACTTATTATATGTGCCCACGATGCAGCGGCAGCAGGTGCTGGTGTGGAAGCGGCTAAAGAAGCAGGAGTTACTGTTATATCTTATGACCGTCTTATAACTGACACAGAGGCAATTGATTATTATGTAACATTTGATTCAGTTTCTGTTGGTGAAGCAATGGGACGTTACTTAGTTGATAATGCTAGTGGTGAAGGTAATCCGCTATATTTATACGCAGGTGCTGCAACAGATAATAACGCTTTCTTATTCTTCGAAGGTGCTTGGAACATATTACAACCAAAGATTGCTGATGGAACATTTGAAATTAAGAACTCTTCAGAAGCTATAGCTTTACAAGACAAAGCAAAGCTTACTAGAGATGAAATATCTAAAATAATTGGTCAAGTAACTACTGATTGGGATTTTAACGTTGCAAAATCTAAAGCTGAATCTCACTTAACAGCAGCTTCAGCAGAAGATAAAGGAAATGTATATATATTAGCTCCTAACGATGGAACAGGTCGTTCTATAGGTGATGTATTTGCAGCAGATGCTGACGTAAGTGAATATTTCATAACTGGACAAGATGCTGAAAAAGCTTCTATCCAATATATTATTGATGGAAAACAATCTATGACAGTATTTAAAGATACTCGTACACTGGCTGCTGATGCTATGAATATGGCAATTGATGTTTTAGAAGAAAAAGAACCAAGTTCGGATTCCACTTATAATAACGGAAGTATTGATGTACCTTCAAAACAAACACCAGTTGTTGTTGTTCATCAGAACAATGTTCAAAAAGAACTTATTGATTCTGGATATTATGAAGCATCGGAATTTACTGGTCTTGAGTAATCTGTAATTAATAAAACATAGCATTATAAGACTGGTTTAAAAATAAGGGGGTTATTTTTAAACCAGTCTATAATTAAAGGAGGCATCCGATGAGTGATTTTATACTAGAAATGAGAAACATTACCAAAGAATTCCCAGGTGTTAAGGCCTTAGATAATGTTGACTTTAAAGTGAAAAAAGGGGAGATCCATTGTTTGGTTGGGGAAAATGGTGCAGGAAAATCAACCCTTATGAAAGTTTTATCAGGGGTACACCCTTACGGATCCTATACCGGTGATATAGTATTTGAGGATGAGGAGAAACAGTTTAATTCAATATCAGAAAGTGAAGACACTGGAATCGCAATTATTTACCAGGAATTTGCCTTGATACCAGACCTAACTATTTACGAGAATATATATTTCGGTCATGAAGTAATGAAAGGCAAGACAATAGATTGGAACCAAACTATTTTAAATGCAGTAGACATACTAAAGAAAGTCCGTTTAGATATTAATCCCTCTACCAAAATCAGGGATTTGTCAGTAGGACAAAAACAATTAGTCGAAATTGCAAAAGCTCTTAGTAAAGATATTAAATTATTGGTACTTGATGAACCAACAGCAGCTCTTAATGAGCATGATAGTAAAAATCTGTTAGATCTATTAGTAGAATTACAAGAACAAGGAATTACAAGTATTTTAATTTCCCATAAACTAAAAGAAGTTTTATCTGTTGCAGATAAAATTACTGTATTAAGGGATGGGGCAACTATTACAACTATGGATACAAGAGTGGAACATGTAACAGAGCAAGATATTATTAAAAACATGGTTGGGCGTGAAATCGAAAACATTTTCCCGGTTAGAGAAAACAAGAATATTGGAGAAGTTGGCCTAGAATTAAAGAATTGGACTGTATACGATCCATCAACTGACCGAGAAATTTTGCATGATATAAATATTAATGTTAGAAAGGGAGAGATAGTTGGAATTGCTGGTTTAATGGGTGCTGGTCGTACAGAATTGGCCCTAAGTATATTTGGAAATATTCCAAAATACAAAATTACTGATGGAGAGATACTTCTCGAAGGTAAGCCTATAAATTTTGACCATCCAAGTGAGGCCCTAGAAGCAGGGCTAGCCTATGTAACAGAAGATAGAAAGTTAAACGGCTTAGTGCTTATACAGGATGTTAAATATAATATTACTATTGCAAATATAGATGAATTAATTAATGGACTACCAATTGATGATAACAAAGAGGTTAATATAGCTAAGGAATATGTTGAAAACCTTAATATTAAAACCCCTTCAATTAGGCAACGAGTTGTTAACTTAAGTGGTGGAAACCAGCAAAAAGTGTCCATAGCCAAGAATTTGTTTGTAGGACCAAATGTACTAATACTAGATGAACCAACTAGAGGTATTGATGTAGGCGCAAAGTATGAGATTTATTCTTTAATGAATCGCTTAGTAGAAGAAGGAATTTCTATTATTATGATTTCTTCTGAATTAATGGAAGTAATCGGCATGAGTGACAGAATATACGTAATGTCAGAAGGAACTATTACTGGCGAGATAGATGCAAGGGAGGCAACAGAAGAAAAAATAATGACTCTCGCAACAAATGTAGAGGAGGTAGTGATATAATGGATGTTCAAACAAAAGTTAATGAACAAGACAATTATGTTATGGAAAGTGAAAGTGAAGAAAGTGTAGGGCAAGACAAATCCCTAGGGAAAGAACTTGTAGGTCTAATTAAGAAAAATGTTCGTTCTTCAGCTATGTTTATAGCTTTGATTGCTATATTTATGTTCTTTGGTATTCGAACTAAAGGATTATTTTTATCTCCAAGAAATATTAGTGATTTATTTAACCAGACTGGTTATGTAGCTGTAATGGCCATAGGGATGACACTAATATTAATAATCAGACATATTGACTTATCTGTTGGTTATGTAGCTGGATTTACAGGAGCTGTAGCAGCTATATTACTTAGAGAGGGATTACCTGTATATGTAGTAATTCCAATGGTATTAGCATTAGGTGTTCTTATTGGTGTATATCAAGGTACTTTAGTGGCAAAAGTTGGGATACCAGCATTTGTAGCTACTTTAGCAGGCATGTTTATATTCCGCGGTCTTTTATCCTTAATAACTGCGGGTTCAGGAACAATAATTGTAAATGATGATACATTTAAGGCTATATCAAATGGATTTATTCCAGATATACCAAACACCACAGGCTTACATATATTAACTATTGTTTTAGCTTTAGTGCTATCCTTCTTTATAGTTGCTGGCCAAGTAAAACAAAGAAAAACAGATATTGCATATAACTTTGATGTAGTATCATTACCGATATTTATTCTTAAAAATATACTTATAGTTGCCATGATAATGGTAGCAGCTTTTGTTCTTGCAAGTTATAGAGGTTTACCTTGGACTGTAGTAATTGTAGGGTTTGTATTATTCATATACAATAATGTACTTAACAAAACCAAATTAGGAAGACATATATATGGGATTGGAGGCAATCCAGAAGCAGCTGAACTATCAGGTGTTAATGTGAAAAAGGTAACCCTATTAGTCTTCGTATCGATGAGTATGTTAGCAGCCCTAGGAGGCATACTCTACACCTCCCGCCTTGCTTCTGCCACACCACAGGCTGGACTAGGATTTGAAACAGATGCAATTGCTGCTTCATATATTGGAGGGGTATCGGTAGGTGGTGGTATTGGTAGGGTTACTAATACTATTATTGGAGCTTTAGTTATATCCTCACTTACAAACGGAATGAATCTGATGGGTATTGATATATCTTACCAATACATAGTTAAAGGAATAATATTTATACTGGCAGTAGCATTTGACTTAAAAACTAGAAAGAGCTAAGAAAGTTTAAAGGTCAGTAAAGTGAACAAAGGGACGGGTATTTTTCTTTAAGAAAAAACCCGTCCTTATATGTTCACTCAGGGAACTTTCTGTGTTATAATTATATACAGAAAAACCCATTAGGTAAGAAGATTATATATAAATAAATATAATGTAATAGAAGAGTTTCAGTTGTAGAAAGGATGAGTGAACATAAATGAATTTTATGGAGCTTTTTTTTGAAAATAAGATTAAAGAACCTTATAGTGGAAAGACCCTAGACAATCAGACCTTGTACAACTTTTCAAATACTCCTAGTAAGTACGTGGATAAACATCGCTTTATTGTGTTAGGATCTATAGGTCCTAAGTGTAAGACAATGTACAAAGAAGTGAAAATTGCTATTAGTGAAATGGGATACACTGATGAAGTTCTTTTTATTAAAGATAACGAAGAAATATTGAAGTTTGGAGTAGTAAATTCACCAGCCCTAGTTGTAGATGGTAAGGTAGTTACTTATGGTAAACAATTAGTAGCTGAGGATGTCAAGGAACTTTTTAAAAAGTATGACATTACATAGGCTAAGCTGAAATTAATGTAATAATTTATTCTTATTGTAAAAA
>CAZXSM010000016.1:0-31510 GCA_964643255.1 uncultured Lachnospiraceae bacterium | reverse complement strand
TATCATGATAAAGTAACATATTAAAATTTAATTTATTGACAAAAAAAGGTCTGAATGATATAATTATTCGAAATGAGGGAGTAATGTGCGCAAAATTTTATGCGTGGTAGGTCAACAACACTGGCATATACTAATATGCTTGGTCTATCTTAAAGTATGAGACTCGTGTATGGTGTATACTATACTTGGGTCATTTTTTTGTTTATATGTATATACCTGATAAGAAAAAAACAGTTTTAGGAGGGCATTAATGAAAGAATATTTGAACTCCACTAAGCAAGTCTTAGAGGAATTAAAGACTAGTGAGCAAGGATTAAGTATTAGTGAAGTTAGCAAAAGACTAGAAAAAGACGGGAAAAACAAGCTAAAAGAAGCTGAAAAAATATCATTATTCACTCGATTTATTGATCAGTTAAAAGATCCTATGGTAATTATCCTTATTATAGCTGCGATTATATCTGGTATAACAGCAGCGTATTCAGGAGAATCATATGCTGATGTAATAATAATTATGGCAGTTGTAATAATTAATGCAGTACTTGGTGTTTACCAAGAAAGTAAAGCTGAAGCAGCAATAGAAGCTTTGCAGAAGATGTCATCACCAACATCTACGGTTATTCGTGATGGAAAAGAACAAGAAGTAAAGAGTGAGGATTTAGTAGTTGGAGATATACTTATATTAGAAGCAGGAGATGCTATTCCTGCAGATGGGAGAATCCTAACATCTGCTAGTATGAAGGTAGAAGAGTCTCCTTTAACAGGTGAGAGTGTACCAGTCGATAAACATAATAAAGAATTGGAATTAGGTAATTCAAGTGATATTGCACTTGGTGACCGAAAGAACATGGTTTATATGGGTACAACGGTTGTATATGGACACGGAACTGCGGTTATAACAGGAACAGGGATGGACACTGAAATGGGTAAGATAGCTGATGCAATTACCCAAGCTAAAGAAAAGTTAACTCCCCTTCAAGTAAAACTAAATCAACTAAGTAAAGTATTAAGCATTGGTGTTTTAGCCATATGTGTGTTTATATTTATTTTGGACTTATGGAGACAATACCCTAATATAAATTTAAATGGTGTATTAGATACATTTATGCTTGCAGTTTCATTGGCAGTAGCAGCTATCCCTGAGGGACTTACAGCGGTAGTAACTATTGTATTATCGATAGGTGTTACAAAAATGTCCAAAAGAAATGCAATTGTTAGAAAGTTAACTGCAGTTGAAACCTTAGGAAGTACAGATGTAATTTGTTCAGATAAAACAGGAACATTAACTCAAAATAAAATGACGGTTGTGGATTATTATGGAGGCGATGAGAAATTACTGGCTAGGACGATGGCATTGTGTAATGATGCACACTTAAATGATGATTATGAAGCAGAAGGTGAACCTACAGAAGCAGCCCTTGTAAATTATGCTTATAAATTAGGCATGGAAAAACAAGATATGGAGGCTGCAAGTCCAAGAGTGGGAGAGGCACCATTTGATTCTAGTCGTAAACTTATGTCTACAATTCATCAAATTGATGATGAGTATTTTGAACAATATACTAAAGGGGCACCAGATATATTAATTGCAAAATGTACAACTTATTGGGATGGAACAAGTAAACAACCAATGACAGAGGACAAACGTGAAGAAATACTTGCTGCTAATAAAAATTTAGCCAGTCAGGCTCTTCGTGTACTTGCAGCAGCCACAAAAACATGGAATGAGCTTCCAGAAAATCAATCTCCTGAAAATCTCGAACAAGATCTATGCTTTGTAGGTTTAACAGGAATGATTGACCCTGTTCGACCAGAAGTTAAACCTGCAATAGATGAGTGTAAGACAGCAGGTATTCGTACAGTTATGATTACTGGTGACCATAAAGATACAGCTATAGCTATAGCAAAGCAATTAGGAATTATAGAAGATGAATCTGAAGGAATTACAGGGCAAGAACTGAATGAATTATCTGATGAAGAATTAGATAATCAAATTGAGAGATATTCAGTATATGCTCGTGTTCAGCCTGAACATAAGGTGAGAATTGTAGAAGCATGGCAGAGAAAAGGTCAAGTTGTAGCCATGACAGGTGATGGTGTAAATGATGCCCCATCAATCAAGATAGCAAATATTGGTATTGGAATGGGAATTACAGGTACTGATGTTACTAAAAATGTTGCAGATATGGTGCTAGCAGATGATAACTTTGCTACTATTGTCGCTGCGGTAGAAGAAGGCCGTCGAATATACAACAATATACGTAAGGTTATTCAATTTTTATTAGCATCAAACTTATCAGAAGTTTTATCAATTCTTACAGCTACCTTGCTTGGATTTACTATATTAAGACCTACACATTTGTTATGGATTAATCTTATCACTGATTCTATTCCAGCTATAGCACTTGGAATGGAAGAAGCAGAAGGTGATTCAATGAATCAACCACCACGTGAAGGAAAAGAAGGTGTATTTGCAGGAGGTTTAGGTGCTGATGTTATATGGCAGGGTATAATGGTTACAATACTAACGGTTTCTGCTTACTTTATAGGACATTATTTGGAATCAGGTGTTTGGGAAATTACACAAAGTGAAGCAGGTATAACAATGGCGTTTTTAACTTTATCAACTAGTGAAATGTTCCATTCACTTAATATGAGAAGTAGAAGACAATCTATATTTAAAATTAAAACTCATAATATGTTTTTATATGGAGCAATAATACTATCATTTATATTAACAACAGCTGTGTTATATGTACCTTTCTTAAGTAATGCATTTGGATTTACAGCAATTTCTGCAATTGAATTTGTTGTGGCTATACTTCTTGGAGTATTAGTTATTCCAATTGTTGAAATAGTTAAGTTTTTCCAAAGAAAATATAATGTTTAATTAATTTTTAAAAACATAATATCTATATAAATATAATAAAAATGGAGCTTCTTTACGAAGCTCCATTTTTATTATATAGATTACTTTAGAATTTATATTTATTCTTCTTCAGCCATTTTTGCTAACTTTTCATATTTTTCTTTAGCATCTTTTTCAGCCTTATCGAACAATTCTTCTGCTCTTTCTGGATTACCACGTTGTAATCTCTTATATCGGTTCTCGTTCATTAAGAATTCTTGGTAGCTAATGCTAGGCTCTTTAGAGTCTAGTTGGAAAGGATTTTTGCCTTCATCAGCTAAACGAGGGTCGAAACGGAATAAGTGCCAGTAACCTGATTTAACAGCATTATCTTCTGTTGTTTGAGCATATGTTAAACCACCGCTAATTCCATGGTTAATACATGGAGCGTATGCGATAACTAGTGAAGGTCCTGGATAAGATTCAGCTTCGATTAAGGTCTTAATAGTTTGATTACGGTCAGCACCTTGTGAAATTTGTGCTACATATACATAACCATAAGTCATTGCGATTGCTGCTAAGTCTTTCTTCTTAGTTTCTTTACCACCTGCTGCAAATTGTGCAATAGCACCAGTTGGAGTAGCCTTAGAAGATTGTCCACCAGTGTTGGAATATACTTCTGTATCAAACACTAGAACATTAACATCTTTACCGCTTGCTAGAACGTGGTCTAATCCACCAAATCCGATATCATAAGCCCATCCGTCACCACCGAAGATCCATTGTGATTTTTTAGATAAGAAATCTTTGTTTTCAAGTATATTGTTCCTGTGTTCATTATCACAGTCAGAACAAGCTTCAAGAGTTTCAACTAATTCTCTAGCTGCTGGACCATTTAATGTACTGGAATCTTTAGTGTCTAAAAACTGTACTAATGAAGCTTTAACATCTTCATTTTCAACTTTTTCAACAAGAGCTTCAGCATTTCTAATTAAGCGTCCGCGAAGTGTTTCTTGAGCAAGAGCCATACCATATCCAAATTCAGCATTGTCTTCGAATAGAGAGTTTGACCAAGCTGGTCCGCGTCCATTTTTATCAACTGTATATGGTGTAGCTGGTGCAGATGCACCCCAGATTGAAGAACATCCAGTTGCGTTAGCAATATACATTCTATCTCCGAATAATTGAGTTACAAGTTTAGCATATGGTGTTTCACCACATCCTGCACATGCTCCGGAGAACTCAAGCAATGGTGTCTTAAATTGGCTTCCCTTAACAGTTGTTTCTTTAAATTTATTAGTAACAGCGTCATCAACAGGTGTATCAACGCCATAATCAAATAGCTTTTGAGCTTCTAATTGACTTTCTTGTGGTTGCATTTCAAGAGCTTTATTACCTCTCATACCAGGGCAAACATTTACACATGAGCCACAACCTTGACAATCAGCAGGGGAAATAGAAATAGCAAATTCATATTCCTTTAATCCATTCATTTTCAGACTTTCGGTACCTTCTGGTGCGTTAGCTCTTTGGTCTGCATTCATTGCCACTGGACGAATAGATGCATGAGGACAAACATATGCACAGAAGTTACATTGAATACAATTATCTGGTATCCACGTAGGAACTTCAACAGCCATACCGCGTTTTTCATATGCTGCTGAACCAGATGGAGCTGTTCCGTCTGCATAATCAACGAATGCGGAAACTGGTAAGTCATAACCGTTTTGAGCATTAACCAAATTAGCTACGTTATTAACATAATCTACAACGTCTTTTCTGCCACCGCTAGCTGTATGTAATAAGTCTTCACCTTCAGAGCTAGCCCAAGATTCAGGTATTTCAATTTCTGTAGCATTTTCAACACCAAGATCAATTGCATCATGGTTCATTTTAACGATTGCATCACCTTTACTACTATATGAAGCTGTTGCTGCGTCTTTCATATACTGTACTGCATCTTCAACAGGAATAATGTTAGCTAATTTAAAGAATGCAGCTTGTAATACTGTATTAATACGAGTACCAAGACCTACTTCTTTACCAATCTTAAATCCATCAATTACATAGAATTTAATGTTGTGGTCAGCCATGTAACTTTTAACTTGTCCAGGAAGATGTTTCTCAGCTTCTTCAACTGTATCCCAAGAGCAGTTAAGTAGGAATGTTCCACCATCTACTAAATCTTGAACCATATCATATTTATCTAAGTAAGCTGGACTATGACATGCAACAAAGTTTGCCTTGTTAACTAAGTAAGTTGATTTAATTGGTTTATGGCCAAAACGTAAGTTAGATATTGTAACACCGCCAGATTTCTTTGAATCATAATCGAAATAAGCTTGAGTATACATATCTGTTTGTTCACCAATGATTTTTATTGAGTTCTTATTAGCACCAACTGTACCATCAGAACCAACACCCCAGAATTTACAAGAAATTGTACCTTCAGGTGTAGTATCAGGTTCTTCTGTAACATCTAGTGAAAGGTTTGTAACGTCATCAACAATACCGATTGTAAATTTTTCTTTTTCAGTATTTTTAAATACAGAAATTATTTGACCAGGAGTTGTATCCTTAGAAGCTAGACCATAACGTCCTGAGAATACAGGAACATTTTCAAATTTTGTATCTCTTAATGCAGCTACTACATCAAGATATAGTGGTTCTCCAACTGCACCTGGTTCTTTAGTTCTATCTAATACAGTAATTTGTTTTACTGTTTCAGGTATAACATCTACGAAATGCTTAATACTAAATGGTCTGTATAGTCTAACTTTAACCAAGCCATACTTGCCACCATTAGCATTTAAATAATCGATTGTTTCTTCAGTAGTATCATTAACAGATCCCATAGCAATAATAATGTGTTCTGCATCTTCTGCACCATAGTAGTTGAATAATTTGTAATCAGTTCCGATTTTTTCGTTAACTTGATTCATATAGTCTTCAACAATACCAGGAACTGCATCATAATATGTATTACTTGCTTCTCTTGCTTGGAAGAAGATATCTGGGTTTTGTGCGGTACCACGAGTTACAGGATGTTCTGGGTTAAGTGCACGTTTACGGAAGGCTTTTACTGCATCCATGTTAACCATGTCAGCTAAGTCTTCGTAGTCCCAAACTTCAATTTTTTGAATTTCATGAGAAGTTCTAAAACCATCAAAGAAATGTACAAATGGAACACGTCCTTCAATTGCTGCTAAGTGAGCAACTGCTCCTAAGTCCATACATTCTTGTGGGTTAGTTGATGCTAACATTGCATAACCTGTTTGACGAGCTGCGTAAATATCTTGATGGTCACCAAAAATTGAAAGGGCATGACTTGCAAGAGTACGTGCTGATACATGAAGTACACTAGGTAATAATTCACCAGCCATCTTGTACATGTTAGGGATCATAAGTAATAATCCTTGAGAAGCTGTATATGTAGTGGTAAGAGCTCCTGCTGCTAGCGAACCGTGAACTGCACCTGCTGCTCCACCTTCTGATTGTAACTCTTGTACATTTACTACATCACCAAAGATATTTTTTCTACCGGCTACGGACCAAGCATCTACTGCTTCAGCCATATCTGAAGATGGGGTGATTGGGTAAATTGCAGCAACATCTGTAAATGCATATGAGACGTGGGCCGCAGCATTATTACCATCCATGGATTTCATTTTTCTTGACATTATAAATTTTTCCTCCTTAATTGTATATTTATATTAGGTGGTAGTATGTAAAACACCACTACGGGTAAATCTTTTATACCCATTAATTAGTTGATATTATTGCTTATTTTTATTTAATATCCACTATATAAGATTACCATTATTCCGCAGAAGTGTAAAGAGTTTAATCAGATTTTCTTTTTGCCTAGCCAATAGTTTTTTCATAGATTAATTATAATTTACATTTAGTTAACAATAAAACAAAATAACTTAAGTAATCTTAAGTAATGAAGAATAAATTCAAGAGTAAATTGATAAGATATACAACAGCCATAATATTATACAATAGTAAAATCTTGACAAGAGATAAGTCATAGTCTATAATATTTTGAATATATGTGAATATTATCTATACTGGTGAATATTGAATATATAGGTATGTCACATTTTGATAATATAAAAGGGCAAAAAGAGAATATAATGGAGAGATCTATAATTATTATATATAATGGAGGAAAGGTGTTATATTATGAGTACAACAAGTAAAAAAGACGTAATCACTTGCGAAGGATTAGAAACGTTCGAAAATGAATTAAATGATTTAAAAGTAAATAAGAGAAAAGAAATTGCACAAAAAATTAAGGAAGCTAGGGAACATGGAGATTTATCCGAAAATGCTGAATATGATGCGGCTAAGGACGAACAAAGAGATATTGAAGCAAGAATTAGTGAGCTTGAAGGTTTTCTTAAAAATGTTAAAGTAATTTACGAAGACGATGTAGATACCGAAAAAATAGGTGTTGGTAACAAAGTAAAGTTACTAGATATTGAATTTGACGAAGAAGTAGAATATACAATGGTGGGGACTACAGAAGTCAACCTTGATCAAGGCAAAATTTCACCAGAATCACCAGTAGGCAAAGCCTTAATGGGTGCTAAAGTAGAGGATGTTGTTGATGTTAATACTCAGGCAGGTGTTTTCCAATATGAAGTACTAGATATTAAAGTTGGAATTACTAATCCAGACAAATAAGCACACAAAGACGTATTACAGTAGTAGGAAACATTTTAGTGAAAGGAAGTATATTGTGGCTGAAGAAAAAGATATTAGTGAACTATTGCAGGTAAAGAGAGATAAACTAGAAGAATTTAAAGCAAAAGGGAAAGACCCATTTCAAATAATGAAATATGATGTATCTCATCACTCTGCTGATATATTAGAAAATTATGAAGAACTAGAAGACACAGAAGTGACTGTAGCAGGAAGAATTATGACAAAAAGAGTTATGGGTAAGGCTTCTTTCTGTCATATACAAGATTTAAAAGGAAGAATTCAGTCATATGTTAGGCGGGATGATATTGGACAGGATTCCTATAAAGACTTTAAGAAATATGATATTGGAGATATTGTAGGAATAAAGGGAACTGTCTTCAAAACAAAAACAGAAGAGATATCAATACATGCAAATGAAGTAACCCTTTTTAGTAAATCTTTGCAGATTTTACCAGAAAAGTTCCACGGATTAAAAGATACAGATATTAGGTACCGTCAAAGATATGTAGATTTGATGATGAATCCAGAAGTTAAGGAAACCTTTATAAAAAGATCCCAAATTGTAAGAGAAATTCGTAATTACTTAGATGGACAAGGTTTTATGGAAGTTGAAACTCCTGTATTAGTAGATAATGCAGGTGGAGCAGCAGCCAGACCATTTTTAACACACCATAATGCATTAGATGAAGACTTAAAACTTAGGATATCACTTGAGTTATATTTAAAGCGTTTAATAGTAGGTGGCTTAGAAAGGGTATATGAAATAGGAAGAGTGTTCAGAAATGAAGGTTTATCCACACGTCATAACCCGGAATTCACAATGTTAGAATTATACCAAGCATATACAGACTACCACGGTATGATGGATTTAGCAGAAGACTTAATTCGAACTGTAGCTAAAAATGTATTAGGGACAGAAGTAATTACCTATGATGGGGTAAAAATTGATTTATCTAAACCTTTCACAAGAATTACTATGGTAGATGCAGTAAAAGAATATTCAGGTATTGAATTCACAGAAGAAATGACTGATGAAGAAGCAAAGGCATTAGCTGATGAACATAATCTTGAATACGAAGATATACACAAAAAGGGTGATATACTAAACCTGTTTTTCGAAGAGTATGCAGAAGAAAAATTAGTACAGCCTACATTTGTAATAGATTATCCAATAGAAATTTCCCCATTAGCAAGTAAGAAACCAACAAATCCAAACTTCACTGAAAGATTTGAGCTTTTCATAACAAGTAGGGAAATTGCAAATGCTTTCTCAGAGTTAAATGATCCAATTGACCAAAGGGAGCGTTTTAAACATCAAGAAGCACTAAGAGAAGCCGGTGATGAAGAAGCAAACACAACAGACGAAGACTTCATCAATGCTCTAGATTACGGAATGCCTCCAACAGGAGGAATTGGAATTGGTATAGACCGTCTTATAATGTTACTAACCGACTCTCAATCCATAAGAGACGTTCTCTTATTTCCAACAATGAAAAGTCTAAAGGAATAAATATAGTTTCATCCGGTATTACTTAAAGTAGAAACACTTAGGGACTTGTGTTACGTTTGTTTTTCAACAACCAAACAAACATAACACAAGTCCCTAATTATTTCTCATCCCTCACCGGACCTAGGCTAACCAACCAGCATTATCCCCCCCTACTAGTAAATAATAAAAAAAGGTCGTAAATCGATGATGACTATGTTATAATAACTAATAATGTTGTGAAAGATATAATTAAACATATTCATTATTAATTTCACGTATTCTAAAGTATTGGAGGCTAAATTTTGATAAATCAAGAAAAAGTTCGAACAATGACCAAACTAGCTATATATGAAGATGGTGAAGGTAAAGAAGATTTGAAAACTAATAAATTTTACAAGTTTGATTATATTCGTCTTCAAATTATAAAAGCCTTTACTTGTAGTAGTTTAGGTTTTTTATTGCTAGGGGTATTAACGGCACTCTATAATATGGAGTATTTGATTTTAAACTTAACGCAGCTTAATTTCACATTATTAGGGAAATATGTTTTATTGATTTATATCATGGTGGTTTTGTTTTATATAATTATTGCTGCCACCAGTGCCAATTTTAGATATAAAAGATCTAAAAAAAGGTTGTCAAAATATAATCACTTACTTAATAAGCTAAGAAAAATCTATAATAGTGAAGATGTAGTTAAAGAATAATTGGGGAGGCAATGACAATGATTTCACTTTTGGAGTTTAAGTCCAAAATACAAAAAGTATACCAAAGATATTCGATATATATTGAACCAGTATTTAAATTTATAGTTGCAATAATTGTATTCTCAATTATTAACAACAATATAGGATATGATGAAAGGTTAAAATCATTACCTATAGTATTAGCATTATCATTAGTATGTGCATTTTTACCATCCTCAGTATTAGTTTTACTATCAATACTAGTGACTTTATTGCACGTATTTTATGTATCGCCTATATTAGCCTTTATTTTATTAGTTATATTACTAATAATGTACTTCTTATATTTACATTTTACACCTGATTTAGGTTTTGTTCTTATAGCGATTCCAATATTATATTTTCTAAAAATACCTTATGTGATGCCAATTTTGCTAGGCTTGTTTTTCACACCTATATCTATAATAGCCTCTGCCTTTGGTATAATTTTTGTGTATTTACTTAAAATAATCGTTGATGTTGTCAATATGCAATTTGGTAACACAGTTGAAGATATATTACAAATCTATACATACGTAATTAAAAGCCTAACTAGTAATCAAGAAATGATTACAACAATAATTGTTTTTTCTTTAATTATACTTGTTACGTATATAATAAGGCGATTAAAGATAAATTTTGCATTTGAAGCAGCTGTAGGAATTGGTGCAATAACATGTATAGTAGGTTTCTTGATTTTTGATTTACGACTTGGTATTACAGAACAAATTGGACCTATGATTTTAGGAACCTTAATTTCTGCAATAATAGTTTTGGTTATACAATTCTTTTATAGGGCTCTTGATTATTCAAGATCTGAACATGTACAGTTTGAAGATGATGAATATTACTACTATGTAAAAGCAGTACCTAAAATAAAAGTTGCAGAACAGAAAATCAATATAAAAAGAATTAATCCTCAAAGACACCAAAGAAATAGTCACAGAGAGGATGAGGAAAGAAATAATAGAGATTTTGATAATGATTTATACAATGATGATGAAGAGGATTTGTTTTTTGAAGAATTTGAAAAATAGATTATTAAAACTTTGTATTACTATATTGATATAAGAATTGGAATAAGAATCGGATATTTTTTATTGTACATGAAATGAGAGTGGTTGTATGGAGGTTATAAAGAATTTTTTTGAAAATTATATAGCATGGTTATCAATACCTAAGATAACAGCAACTGATATCATTGAGATAGTAATTATTGCCTTTGTGATTTACCATTTAATCAATTGGTTTAAGCAAACAAGAGCATGGTCACTATTTAAAGGTATTGCTGTTTTAATTTTGCTATGGATGTTAGCCTTCATACTAGAATTAAACGTAATATTGTGGATTTTTGGCAATACTATTGACGTTGGTATCATAGCCTTAGTCATAGTCTTTCAACCGGAATTTAGAAGGGCATTGGAGCAACTGGGACAAAACAGTATTATTAGTCCTATATTTGAAGGCAAAGATAAAACAGAACGTTTCTCAGATGAAACAATAGATGAAATAGTTAAAGCAACATTTAGCCTTGCAAAGAACAAAACTGGTGCTCTTATGGTTATAGAAAAAGATATTCCCCTTAAGGAATATGAAAAAACAGGCATTGAACTAGGTGCTTTGGTTAGTAGCCAATTATTAATTAATATATTTGAAGTAAATACTCCTTTACACGATGGGGCTGTTATAATTCGAGGCAATCGTGTTGCAGCAGCTACAACTTACTTACCTTTATCTGAGGATACTGATTTAAGTAAAGATTTAGGTACTAGACACAGAGCAGCGATAGGAGTAAGTGAGAATACAGATAGTTTTACTATAGTTGTTTCTGAGGAAACAGGAAAGGTTTCTATAGCAGTAGATGCTACATTGATTCGTAATGTGGATTCTGACTATTTAAGAAACAGACTTATAGCTTTACAGAATAAGGCTGAGGAAAGCAAAAAACCCAAACTATGGAAAGGAAGGACAAGAAATGAAAGAGATGTTGACTAGAAATCTTGGCTTTAAAATTTCATCCTTAATAATTGCTTTTCTTATATGGTTAATCATAATAAATATAGAGGATCCAGCTATAGTTGGTAATTTTGAAGATATCCCTGTAACAATTATAAATGAAGATGTACTTGGCTCTATGGACAAAGTGTATGATGTATTGTCAGGTGAAGTTGTAGATGTACAAGTCAAGGGGAAAAGATCTATAATAGAAAATCTAAGTAGGGCTGAATTCATAGCTACTGCAGATTTAAAGGAGTTGTCTATTGTAAATGCAGTGGAAATTAAGATTTCTGTTCCAAAGTATGAAGGAGAAGTTGAGATTGTAGGCCAAAGTGTTACGACGATGGAAATAAGTCTTGAAGATCTTGTAACAGAACAATTTCGTGTTGATATAGTTGAAAGAGGAACTGTCCGAGAAGGATATTATATTAATGAAAAGACAGCAAGTCCTAATATAGTTCAAGTAAAAGGTGCACAATCAGTTATTTCTAAAATTAAAGAAATAGTTGTTGATGTAAATGTTAATATGGCAGATGAGACCTTTACTATTACTGCTACCCCGCAAGTATATGACCATAATGGGACATTAATGGATTCAGATAAAATGAGTTTTAGCCATGAAGAGTTTGAAATAAAAGTAAATGTACTAGAAACTAAAACTGTTAAATTGCGCTTAGAACTGGAAGGTGATCCTGCACCAGGATATGGTTATGTTGCTTTTAAATATGAACCCAAGGAAGTGGAGATAGCAGGAACAAAAGAAGCATTAGATAAAGTTCCTCACATTATGGGATCATACAATATTAATTATGCTAGAAAAGACATAGAAGATGAGATAGATATAAATGATTTTATAGATCAAGATGTTATTTTAATTGATGACAATCAAAATGCAGTAGTTAATATAGATATTGAACCGCTAGAAACAAAAAATGTAACATTTCCATCTAATAAGATTAGAATAATTAATATACCAGAAGATAAAGAAGTTGATTTCCAGGATCAGGCACCTATTACAGTTAAAGCAAGTGGATTAACAGATGAAATAGGTAAGTTGAATCCAAACAATATAAATCCATATATAGATTTAAAAGATTTTGAAGGTGACTTTGGAGAAGTGGAAATATTGTTTGATTCTGACCAAATGAATATTAAGTTTGAGCGTGTTAGTACTTTTATTAGTTTAAATGATCTAGAGTAAAGTTAATATAGTTAGACTAGTTAGTATTGTAAAAGTTTAGGGAAATAATGACTAAATACCGAGAGAAAGCAGATAATTTTAATCTAAAATCACAATTGTAACAAAGTTATCTTAATGATATAATAATTTCCAAATAATTAGATAGAAAAGGAATGATGAAGATGGGACTGGGATTAAAGTAGATGGACCTACCTTATATATCCTTAAAAAGTATAGTGTGATTTATCGACTCCAGACTAAGAGTTTGTAGAATAAAAGGGATTAGACACATTAGACACTATTCATAGTATATTTAAGGAGGATAATATGTTAAATCATAATAAATATAAAAAACCGGAAATCATTGATTTTCCAGAAAGACAATGGCCAAATAGACAAATAGAAAAGGCACCTATTTGGTGTAGTGTAGACTTAAGAGATGGAAACCAAGCTTTAATAGACCCTATGACTGTTGAGCAGAAGATAGAGTTTTACCAATTATTAGCAGATATAGGGTTTAAAGAAATAGAAGTTGGCTTTCCAGCTGCATCACAGATAGAATATGATTTTTTAAGAGAGTTAGTAAACAGAGACTTGATTCCTGATGATGTTAGTATTCAAGTTTTAGTACAATGTAGAGAAGACTTACTAAAAAGGACCTTTGAGGCCCTTGAGGGAGTTAAGTCTGCAATAATTCATATATATAATTCTACTTCACCTATACAAAGGGATGTAGTATTTCATAAAAACAAGGAAGAAATAAAACAAATTGCAATTGAAGGAACTAGGATGGTTAAGGAACATGCTAAAGATTTTCCAGGTAGGGTTACTTTAGAATATTCACCAGAAAGCTTTAACTCCACAGAACTTGATTATGCATTAGAAGTTTGTAATGCGGTACAAGAAGAATGGGGGCCAACTAAGGATGACAAGATGATAATCAACCTTCCTTCTACGGTTGAAAAACACACGCCTAATGTTTATGCAGACCAGATTGAATGGATGTCTACTCATTTGGATAATAGAGAAGCTATTATAGTAAGTGTGCATACCCATAATGATCGTGGTACCGGTGTTGCTAGTACAGAATTAGCATTATTAGCTGGTGCTGACAGGGTAGAAGGAACCCTTTTTGGTAATGGAGAGAGAACAGGTAATGTGGATGTTCTTAATCTTGCTGGAAATATGTATGTATCAGGAATTGATCCAGAACTTGACATAAGTGATGTTAATAGCATGATTGAAGTGTTTGAAAGATGTTGTAATATGAAGATACCTAATAGGGCTCCATATGCTGGTAAACTTGTATTTACTGCATTTTCAGGTTCTCACCAAGATGCAATTAATAAAGGTATCCAAGCAATGAAAGAAAGAAACGATGGTTACTGGGATGTACCTTACTTGCCTGTTGATCCTGCAGACTTAGGTAGAGATTACGAGCCATTAGTTCGTATTAATTCTCAATCGGGTAAAGGCGGAGTTGCTTTTGTTATGGAACAATCCTATGGATATAAGTTACCTAAGGCAATGCACAAAGAGTTTGCTAATGTAATACAAGGTATTTCAGAAAAACAAGGAGAAGTTACTCCTGAACAAGTTATGGATAAATTCAGAGAAGAGTATATTGATATGAAAGAACCTTATCATTTTAGAATGTCCAAATTTGAAGATATACCTTGTGAGAATAGAGGCAATAGGTATAGTTCTAAGGCATATGTAGAATATACTGCATTTGGAGAAAGTAAATCTTTTGAATCTACAGGAAATGGACCTATTAATGCTGTCCTTAATGGTCTTAAAAAAGAAATTGGTATTAATTTAAAGGTTCAAGATTATTCTGAACATGCACTTGAGGAAGGTTCTCATGCTAACGCAGCTGCCTATATACAACTAGTTAACCCTGATAATGGCAAAATGGTTTTCGGAGTTGGAAAAAGTTCTAATATAACAAGGGCTTCAATAAGAGCAATCTTTAGTGCCATTAACAGAGTATATAATAAAAAGGCATAAGTAAATTTTTGAATAAAGTAAATGTAATAGTTAATATAGAAGAAAGATTGGTAAAAGTTTATAAAACAGGTATACAAGACATTTTAATTTTCTTGTATACCTGTTTTCAAACTAACAGACATAAAGCTAAAATCCTAAGTAATTTTTGGTATAAACAAAATATCTTTTTAAACTATTTGTCTTATGATATAGTAAAATGAAGAGAAACTTACAGAAATGTTCATAAAGTATTCTAATATTTTTCACATACTCAACACAATGTATTGATAATATAAATGTAGAAAAGTGAAAGACTTATATATATATATAAAGTATTGTTTACAACATTATTTAATAAGAAAAGTAAATTTTAAAATAGTTTTTCAAACAATTTAATTGACAATACAATAGGACTAAGAAATACTTAAGGAGGTTTGTGATATGTCTGATAATGATTTAAATAATAATGACAATAATGAATGGAAAGACCAGAAAGATAGAGATAGTCAAGATGAGGGCCAACAGAAAGATGATTCTTATAGTGATGATCATCAAATAAGAGAAAAAACAGGAGAGTATAGATACAGGAAAGATGAAATTAGTCAATCAAATATTGACGATGTGAATAAAGCTAATTATTATAGTCAAAAGGATCAAGATGATTATTCAGATGATAATTATAATAATAACTATAATCATCAAAAGCAATATCCTAAACAACCTAGTAAGCTTAGAAGAGCCTTTGGTTTTATTTCAAAAGCTATTGTCTTTGGATTGATTGCAGCAGTAACATTTATAGGAGCAAATGAAGCTTTTTATTTAATTAATCCAGATTCAAACACAGGAATTAGTATATTTGCTGATGAAGAAGAGGAAAAGTTCACTATTAAACAAACCAAAGTGATAGAGGATACCATAGTCGATACTGATGTTACAAAGGTTGCTAAAGATGCCATGCCTTCAATTGTGACAATCACAGGAACATTTACAGAAACTTATAGTTTCTTTGGACAGCAAATAGATGAGGAAAAACAAGGCGGTGGCTCAGGAATTATTATTGAGCAAAATGAAAGTGAACTATTGATTGCAACAAATAACCATGTTGTTGAAGGGGCTAATCCAATAGTAGTAACATTTATAGATGGAGAAGATGCGAAAGCAATTATCAAAGGAACAGATAAAACAGCAGATTTAGCTGTAATTGCAGTTGATATTAGTAATCTTAGTGAAGGTACTAGAGATTCCATAGAAATTGCAGAGGTACTTGATGATGGAAACGTAGAAGTTGGCGAAAAGGTAGTGGCAATTGGTAATGCATTAGGAATTGGCCAATCAGTAACGGTAGGATATGTTAGTGCAGTAGATAGGGAAGTAGATGTAGGTAATAATGTGATGACCCTCTTGCAAACAGATGCAGCAATTAACCCAGGTAATAGTGGCGGAGCTCTTATTAATATGGAAGGGCAAGTAATTGGTATTAATACAATTAAGTTTGCAGCAAATGAAGTAGAAGGCATGGGTTATGCAATCCCTGTAGAAAGGGCAATGCCTATAATCAATGAGTTAAAGAGCAGAGAAATAATTGCTGAGGCTGAAAAGGGATACCTAGGAGTAGGTATACGAGACGTAACCGAAGATATAGCTAATATGTTTAATTGGCCAGTAGGTGTATATGTTGCGAGTGTAAGTCCTGGAGGACCAGCAGATGAAGCAGGAATATTCCAAGGTGATATTATTGTAGGTTTAAATGAAATTGAAATAACTTCTACAACCCAGTTAATTGAAAAAGTAACATCTTATAGAACAGGTACAGAGGTTACAGTAAAGATAATGAGACAAGTAGGCAATTCATATGAAGGGCAAGATATTGTAGTGACCTTAGGACATCAACCAGAAAATAAATAGCAAATGATCTTAAATGGCTTTGCATCAGTTTGACAAAGCCACTTAATTTAAACATAAAAATGTTATAAATAAAACAGAAGAAAACAGGTGAAAAAATGAGCGATAATCGCGATGACATTAATAAATTAGATAAGACAGATGATCAGAATACTGGCAATAATTCTGATGAAAAATTAAATAAGGATACTGATAGTAAGAGTAAAAAAGAAAGTAATAAAGATAATGATTATGAAGATATATGTTACTTGTGCAGAAGACCAGAAAGCATTGCAGGGAAAATGATTAATCTTCCTAACGACATCAATGTTTGTGCAGATTGTATGCAAAAATCTTTTGACATGATAAGCAATAATGGCTTACCTAATATTGATTTAAATAATTTGCCTAGTTCTATGAATATTAATATTTTAGATCCACCAGGACAAAACCAGAAAATTAAGAAGAAAAAACCTAAAATAGAAAAAGAAAGTGAAGTAAAGAAAGAGTTTGATATTAAAAAAATACCTGCTCCACACAAGATAAAAGAGAAGTTGAGTAAGTATGTTATTGGTCAAGAAAGTGCTAAAAAGACACTTTCAGTTGCTGTTTATAATCATTATAAGAGAACTATGCTGCCATATAGTGATAATGATATAGAAATTGAAAAATCAAATGTACTTATGATTGGTCCTACAGGTAGTGGTAAAACATATATGGTAAGGACTCTTGCCAAATTACTAGATGTACCTTTAGCAATTACTGATGCTACATCATTAACTGAAGCTGGATATATTGGTGATGACGTAGAAAGTGTGGTTTCAAAGTTAATAGCGGCAGCAGATAATGATGTGGAAAAGGCAGAACACGGCATTATATTTATTGATGAAATAGATAAAATTGCAAAAAAACGCAATACAAATAGTAGAGACGTTAGTGGAGAATCAGTCCAACAAGCCTTGTTAAAATTGCTAGAAGGTAGTGTTGTTGAAGTACCAGTTGGGGCCAGTAGTAAAAATGCTATGGTTCCAATGGTAAGAATAGATACAAGGAATATATTATTTATTTGTGGTGGTGCATTTTCTGATTTAGACAAGATAATAAAAGAAAGACTAACCAAGAAAACAAATATTGGATTTAATGCAGACTTAAAAGACAAATATGATGACGATCCTAATATCATGTCTAATGTAACAGACGATGATTTAAGAGAGTATGGTATGATCCCAGAGTTTATTGGACGTCTACCAATTACATGTATTTTTGAAGGTATGACTAAGGATATATTAAAACGTATTCTTGTAGAACCACAAAATGCAATTATCAAGCAATATCAAAGGCTATTAGAATTAGATGAAGTGAAGTTAGCATTCACTGATGAAGCTCTAGATGCCATTGCAGAAAAAGCATTGGATAAAAACACCGGTGCCAGGGCTCTAAGATCTATAATAGAAGATTTCATGCTAGATATTATGTATGAGATACCTAAGGATGATAATATAGGCAAGGTAACTATAACTGGGGACTATATTGAAAAGAAGGGTATACCAATTATTGAAACAAGGTATGCACAAGATACTATACCCAGGATAGGTTTAAATTAGTAAATAGAATAATAATTTTAGGCAAGTAAATATATATTATATATATTTACTTGCCTTTTTTATGTCTAGGCAAATTTGTATTTGACAAATGATTATAACAAGAGTAATATAGTATAAAAATATAAGACGTTCTTGAGTTGGACGTTGATATTATATCTATATGAAATTAATATAGATTTTTTTATATGCATATTCTTTAGCGCTTTAAAATAGGAATAAAGCAGTGTATTAAATCGTATGTTATAAATATGTTATTTAGGGAGGATATTATGAAAAAGAAAGTTAGAGTAATTGGTTTGTTAATGATTTTGTTACTAAGTGTATCTTTATTAGCAGCTTGTAGTTCGGATGATAATGAAGGTGGAGAAGTTTCTGGAGATTTTGATGGAGAGTTTGTTATAGGGGGATTTGGACCAATAACAGGTGATAGTGCCCAGTATGGGTTATCAGTTATGTATTCAAGTGAGATTGCAGTAGATGAAATTAACGAAGCTGGTGGAGTAAAAGTAGGAGATCAAACACTAAAATTAGTTCATACATTTGAAGATGATGAGGCTAAGCCTGATGTTGCTCAAGCAGCTTATAATAAGTTAATGGACGATGGAGCTCAAGCAATTGTTGGTGGTGTAACATCAGGTTCCCATCTTGGAACTGTAGATTTAGCCTATGGAGATAACATTCTTATGGTTTCACCTTCTGTTACAGTAGAAAATGGAATTGAATATCCTAATGCTTTTCGAACATGTTTTACAGACCCAATGCAAGGAGAAATCATGGCAGATTATGCAGTTAATACTGTAGGTGCCAAAAAGATAGCTGTCCTTTATAACCAAGGTTCAGAATATAGTACTGGTATAATGCAAGTTTTTAATAGTAAGGTTGAAGAGTTTGGTGGAGAAATTGTTGAAAACTTGGCTTTTGAAGATGGTGCAACTGATATGAAAACACAGTTAACCACAATTAAAAATAGTGATGCCGAGTTAATATTCGCTCCTGTATATTATCAAGCAGCATCTTATATGACTCAACAAGCAAATGAATTAGGAATAGATATTCTTTTTATAGGAACTGATGGATGGGATGGAATATTAGAAGTAACAGTAGATGCTAGTGCTTTAGAAGGTTATGTTTTCCAAACTCCATTTTCTTATAATGATCCAGATGAAAAAGTACAAGAATTTGTTGCTAACTATAAAGAGAAAACTGGGGAATTACCTAACCAATTTGGAGCTAATGCATATGACTGTGTATACGTTGTAAAAGCAGCATTAGAACAAGCAAATTCTACTGAAAGTCAAGATTTAATAGATGCCATGCTAGAGATTAAAGTAGATGGTATAACAGGTAGTATTACTTTTGGTGAAGACGGTGAACCTAATAAAGATGTTAATTTAATTAAGATAGTAGATGGTGAATACACCTTATTTACACTAGAATAATTATAATATTATAGGTATAATTTTAAGGAGGCGATCTTTGCCTCCTTTTTATAAAACAGGGGAAAAACAGGTCAGGAAGAGGTGAAGTAATGGTTCGTTTTCTCGAACAATTAATTAATGGATTAAGTGTAGGAAGTGTTTATGCCTTAATTGCTATAGGTTATACTATGGTTTATGGTATTGCAAGAATGATAAATTTTGCTCATGGTGACATTATAATGGTTGGAGCTTATGTTCTGTATGTATGCTATACTCTTTTGGGATTGCCAGGAATTGTTTCTGTTATAATAACAATTTTATTTTGTTCACTTATTGGTATTTTAATAGAAAAAGTAGCATATAAACCATTGAGAAAAGCTCCATCTTTAGCAGTTTTAATCACTGCTATTGGTATGAGTTTCCTACTGCAAGCTCTAGGACAACTAATATTTGGTGCAAATCCTATTACATTTCCATCAATAATCAAAGTAAAACCTATTCAAATTGCTAACATAACTTTATCAGGTATCACCATTATCACTTTTATAGTAACCTTAATATGCATGTTATGCTTAACATACTTTGTAGGTAATACCAAAGCTGGAAGTGCAATGAGAGCAGTATCTGAAGATAAGGCGGCAGCAGAACTAATGGGCATTAATGTAAACAAAACAATTTCTTTAGTATTTGCTATTGGTTCGGCTCTTGCCGGTGTAGCAGGCTTTTTATATATTAGTCAATACCAGGCCCTAACACCAACTCTTGGTGCCTTGCCAGGTATTAAGGCCTTTGTTGCAGCTGTATTAGGTGGTGTGGGAAGTATACCTGGAGCCATGCTAGGTGGTCTTGTACTGGGAGTAATAGAAAGTTTATCAAAAGCATATATTTCAACACAACTTTCAGATGCTATTGTGTTTGGTATTTTGGTGGTAGTGTTATTGGTTAAACCTTCAGGGCTTTTAGGTAAAGATAGCATAGAGAAAGTGTAGGTAAATATGGATAAGAATATGAAAAATAAAAATAATGAAAAAATAAAAAGTAATCATAAGTTTTTGAATAAGAAAAATATGATTACTATAATTACTATTATTTTGGCTTATATTTTAATCTCATTTTTGGCTAATAGTAATTTTCTTTCTCGTCAATTTAAGTCTTTGATTGTTCCTATAGGTATTAATGTTTTATTAGCAGTATCCCTTAATTTAACTGTGGGATTTCTTGGAGAATTATCTTTAGGGCATGCTGGTTTTATGTCAATAGGAGCTTATACTGCAGCCCTATTTACTACTAAGATAGATTTACCGGGGCCATTAGAATTTATAATAGCAATTATACTAGGCGGAATCGTAGCAGCTATATTTGGATATTTGATTGGAGTTCCTGTACTTAGGCTTAGAGGAGATTATTTGGCAATTGTTACCCTTGCTTTTGGAGAGATTATAAGGTCTTTAATTAATAGTTTTGAATTTACAGGTGGGGCTCTTGGTTTATCTAAAATTCCAAGATACTCAAACTATACTTGGGTTTACATAATAGTAATTATAAGTATATTATTAATTTCAAACTTCTGTAATTCTCGTTATGGCAGAGCTATTGTTTCAATTAGAGAAAACTATATAGCAGCAGAAACTATAGGAATAAAGGTAAGTAAGTATAAGACTCTTACATTTGCAATTGCAGCATTTTTTGCAGGTGTTGCCGGTGCTTTATATGCTCATAATTTTGGAATAATAAAGCCATCTGATTTTGACTATAATAAGTCAATAGAAATACTTGTTATAGTTGTACTTGGTGGAATGGGAAGTATTAAAGGTTCTATTATTGCAGCTATAATACTTACAGTTTTACCTGAAACCTTACGTAGTGTTAACGAATATAGGATGTTTTTATATTCAGTTGTATTAATCCTACTTATGTTACTGCGTTCACCAGACTTGAAAGCTAAGATTGAAGAAAACGATAAGTTACCTAAGTTTATTAAGAATATTGGAAAAATCTAAAGAAGGTGGTTAAATGGCTTTATTAGAAGTGAAAAATCTGGGAATCAATTTTGGAGGCCTGCGTGCTGTTGATCGAGTGGACCTAACTATTGAAGAAGGAGAACTATATGGTTTGATTGGTCCAAATGGAGCAGGAAAAACCACTGTTTTTAATTTATTAACAGGGGTATATCAACCAACTGCTGGAACAATTAAGCTTGATGGTGAAAATATAGTAGGTAAATCTCCTTCTCAAATATGTCAAACAGGCATAGCTAGAACCTTCCAAAATATTAGATTATTTAAGAATATGACAGTTTTAGAGAATGTTAAATCCGCTCTTCATAACCATGTAAAGTACTCTTTGTTTTCAAGTTTCTTGCATTTGCCTACATATAGACTTGGGGAAAAGAAAATGGATGAAGAGGCTTTAAGTTTGTTAGAGGTTTTTGCATTAGATGAATTTGCAAATGAATTAGCAGGAAGTTTACCTTATGGAGCTCAAAGAAAATTAGAAATTACAAGAGCCCTCGCAACTAAACCAAAGTTATTACTCCTTGATGAACCTGCAGCAGGCATGAATAGTCAAGAAACCGAAGAATTAATGGAGAATATAAAGTTGTTGAAGGATCGCTTTGGTGTTACTATTCTTTTAATAGAACATGATATGAAATTGGTTGCTGGTATTTGTGAGAAAATATTAGTGCTAAACTTTGGTACAGAACTTGTAACTGGAACCCCAGATCAAGTACTAAATAATCAAGAAGTAATTACTGCTTATTTGGGTAAAGAATAAAGACACAAATTTAGTTCCAGTAAGTTATGAATGGAGGAATTAGCATGGCAATGCTAGAAGTAAAGGATTTAGAAGTATATTATGGAGTTATTCAGGCTGTAAAGGGTATTTCCTTTCATGTGAATGAAGGGGAGATTATAGCCCTAATAGGCGCAAATGGAGCAGGAAAAACAACAAGTTTAGAAGCAATAACGGGTTTACTTACTCCACAGGGTGGAAGTATAAAGTTTGAAGGTAAAGAATTAATAAAAATGCCTACCCATGATATAGTGAAATTAGGAATAGCACATATACCAGAAGGTAGAAGAATATTTTCAAATCAAACAGTTTATGAGAATTTAAAACTTGGTGCTTACACTAGTAAAAATAATAATGAAACAAATGAATTGTTAAAAAAAATATATATAAGTTTTCCAAGACTTAAGGAAAGAAGAAAGCAAATTGCAGGAACACTAAGTGGTGGAGAACAACAAATGTTGGCAATGGGAAGAGCCTTGATGAGTAAACCAAGGATTATTTTGATGGATGAGCCATCTATGGGCCTGTCTCCAATATTTGTTAATGAAATATTTGATATAATTAAAGATATTAATAAATCTGGTACAACAGTATTTCTAGTAGAACAAAATGCAAACAAAGCATTAAGCATTGCAGATAGGGCTTATGTATTAGAAACAGGTAAACTGGTACTAGAAGGCACAGCTAGTGAACTTTTAGACAATGAAGAAGTTAAAAAAGCGTACTTAGGCGAATAAGGAGATGATTGTGTGGCTATAGATAACTATGTAATTACAATAGCAAGAGGCTATGGTAGTGGTGGAAGAACTATGGGAAAACTTTTAGCAGAGGAGCTAGGTATTAACTATTATGATCGAGATTTATTAAGGCTAGCATCTGATGAAAGTGGAATAAATCAAGCCTTATTTGAAAAAGCTGACGAAAGGTTAAAGAATAGTCTTTTGTATAAGATAGCAAGAAA
This sequence comes from uncultured Lachnospiraceae bacterium, assembly GCA_964643255.1. Lineage (GTDB taxonomy): Bacteria > Bacillota > Clostridia > Lachnospirales > Lachnospiraceae > JAAYRG01. The sequence continues at coordinate 7,914 of CAZXSM010000016.1, read as the reverse complement.
AGAATATAAGGGAGAAAAGATTCCACCAGATAGTGAAGATTATATTTCGAACGATAATCTATTCAACTTTCAGGCAAAAGTAATAAAAGGATTAGCAGAACAAGAATCTTGCATAATAGTTGGTAGGTGTGCAGACTATATTTTGAGAGATAAACCTAATGTGGTTAAAATTTTTGTCCATGCATCAACGGAAGACTGTATTGTCAGATTAGAAGATATGTATAGCCTTTCTAGAAGTGAACTAGAAAAGAAAATCAAAAGAATTGATAAAAGAAGGGCAGAATATTATAAGTATTACACTGGCAGAGAATGGAATAATGCAGATAATTATGACTTGTGTTTAAACTCTGCACAGCTTGGATATGACAAATGTATTGAGATTGTCAAAGCATACCTTAAAGTAAGATTTGATAAAATTTGAAAGAATATATATAATCTGTAACTAGTTAATTGCGAAACTTAAGTTTTTCAATAGGAGTTAGGCATAACAACTAAAATAAGGGTGACTTTGCGTCAAGGGTCACGATCACCGTTTTTAGTTTGTTATGACTAACGACCATAAGAATACAAGATGTTTAGCAATTATCTAACAATCTGTAACTATTAGGAGGATAAAATGATAGCTAAAAAGATGGTTGACTATGTTAAAAATAGCTCAGTAACTAGAGCAATGTTTGAAGAAGGCAATAGACTTGCCCAAATATATGGTAGGGAAAATGTATACGATTTTAGTTTAGGAAATCCAAATGTGGAACCACCAAAGGAAATAAATCAGGCAATAATAGATATAATACAAAATGAAGATCCAAACTTTGTTCATGGATATATGAGCAACTCAGGATATGAAGATGTTAGGGAAAAGATTGCAAACTCTCTTAATAAGAGGTTTGATACTTCATATACCTATGATAATCTTATTATGACTGTTGGAGCAGCAGGAGCTTTAAACGTTATATTTAAAGCTTTGTTAGACCCAGAAGATGAGGTTATAGTTTTTGCACCATTTTTTGGTGAATATAGAAATTATATAAAGAATTACGATGGTGTTACAGTAGTAATATCTCCAGATACAGAAACCTTTAAACCAAACTTAGAAGAGTTTGAAACTAAGATAAGCGATAAGACTAAAGCAGTAATTATTAATAATCCAAACAACCCAACAGGTGTTGTATATTCTGAAGAAACAATCAAGGAACTAAGTAATATATTGGAGAAAAAACAAAAGGAATTTGGAAAATCTATATACATTATTTCCGATGAACCTTACCGAGAATTAGTATACGATGGAGTTACTGTTCCATACTTAGCAAACTACTACAAAAATACTATAGTTGGTTATTCATTTAGTAAATCATTTTCTCTACCAGGAGAAAGAATAGGATATCTGGCTATTTCTAAAGAAATTGATAATTATGAAGATGTTATAACAGCAGCAGGGGTAGCTAATAGAATTATAGGCTATGTAAATGCACCATCCCTAATGCAAAGAGTAGTTGCAAAATGTATTGATGTAGAAGTTGATGTATCACCATATAATGAAAACAGAGAATTGTTATATAATAGCTTAATAGAGTATGGATACGAATGTGCAAAACCAGAGGGAGCATTTTACTTGTTTGTTAAATCTTTAGAAGAAGATGATGTGGCATTTGCTAATGCAGCAAAAAAGTATAATATCTTATGTGTTCCAGGTTCTTCATATCAATGTCCAGGATATATTAGGATAGCATATTGTGTTAGTAATGAGACAATAAAGAATTCATTACCTGCATTTAAAAAGCTTGCACAAGAATACGGGAAGTGAATATTATGAGGTCATGGACTAACAATATTAGAAAAGTAGAACCTTATGTTCCAGGAGAACAGCCTAAGGAAAAAGATGTTATAAAACTTAATACAAATGAAAATCCATATCCACCAGCACCAGGGGTAAAAAAGGCCTTAAATGGTGATATTGCTAATAACCTAAGACTTTACCCAGATCCAGCTATAACTGACCTTGTTAGGGCAATAGCTGAATATCAGGACTTGGATGAAAACCAGGTTTTTGTTGGAGTTGGTTCTGATGATGTACTAGCTATGGCATATTTAGCTTTCTTTAATTCTAACAAACCTATACTGTTTCCAGATATCACCTATTCTTTTTATGATGTATGGGCAAACCTATTTAAAAATTCATTTATCCAGCCTGAACTAGATGAAAATTTCAGAATTCGTAAAAAAGATTATTGTAGGGAAAATGGAGGAATAATTATTGCAAATCCTAATGCACCTACATCAATATATGAGGATTTAGATACTATAAGATATATATTAGATAATAATCAAGAATCTATAGTAATTATTGATGAGGCTTATATTGATTTTGGTGGAACTAGCGCTAAAGGGTTAATTAAAGATTATGAAAACTTATTAGTAGTTCAAACCTTTTCAAAATCACGTTCTTTAGCAGGAATGCGAATAGGATATGCTATGGGTAGCCAAACTCTAATTAAAGCTTTAAATGATGTTAAATATTCGTTTAACTCATATACACTCAACTACCCATCTATTATATGTGGTGTAGAATCGGTTAAAGATGATGCATACTTTTCTAAAGTGGTTAGCAAAATAATTCAAACAAGGGAAAAAACCATGAAAGAGCTAACCAAGCTAGGATTTACATTTCCAAGGTCATCAAGCAACTTTATATTTGCACAACACGAAAAGATTTCTGGTAAGATGATTTTTGATGAACTCAAGAAAAGAAAAATATATGTAAGGCATTTTAACCAGCCTAAAATTGATAATTATATAAGAATTACAATAGGAACTGATGAGCAAATGCGGACCTTAATAGAAGAGTTAGAAGAGATAATTTCTTAAATTTACCAGAGTACTTTTCTAAAAGCACTAATTGTGGTATTATATAAGTTAGTGAAGGTTTAGACTAAGGAGGCATAACATGGATAATAAAGATATTAAATCAAATAAAGTTGAAGATGATAATACAGATAAGACTCAAGAAGAATCGAGACATTTTATAGAAAGAATTATAGAAGATGATCTAGCTTCAGGAAAGACAGAGAAGGTTGTAACTAGATTTCCGCCTGAACCAAATGGTTATTTACACATTGGACATGCTAAATCAATACTTCTAAATTATGGCATGGCAGAAAAATATAATGGCCAATTTAATATGAGATTTGATGATACTAATCCTACTACAGAGAAGATTGAATATGTAGAATCAATTCTAGAAGATGTGGATTGGTTAGGTGCTGATTACGAGGATAGGATCTTCTATGCATCTGATTATTTTGACCATATGTATGAAGATGCAATTAAGTTAATCAAAAAAGGAAAGGCCTATGTTTGCGATTTATCTGCTGAAGAAATCAGAGAATATCGGGGTTCTTACACAGAGCCAGGTAAAAATAGTCCTTATAGAGACAGAAGTGTTGAAGAGAACCTAAGATTGTTTGAAGGCATGAAAAACGGAGAGTTTGAAGATGGATCTAAGGTATTACGTGCTAAAATAGATATGAGTTCCGATAATATTAATATGAGAGATCCTGTTATTTATCGTATAGCAAGAATGACACATCATAGAACTGGTGATGACTGGTGTATCTATCCAATGTATGACTATGCTCATCCTATTGAAGATGCTATTGAAGGAATCACACATTCTTTATGTACTCTGGAATTTGAAGACCATAGACCTTTATATGACTGGGTAGTTAGGGAAATAGGATATGAAAACCCACCACAACAAATCGAATTTGCAAAGCTTCATTTAACTAATGTTATTACAGGAAAGCGTTATATTAGGAAGCTTGTTGAGGATGGAGTAGTAGACGGATGGGATGATCCAAGATTAGTCACCATAAGTGCTATTAGAAGACGTGGGGTTACACCTGAAGCTATAAAAACATTTATGGACTTAGTGGGAATTTCAAAAGTAGATAGCTCGGTAGATTATGCAATGTTTGAATATTGTATTAGAGAAGACCTAAAGATGAAGGAACCTAGAATTATGGGAGTAATTGACCCTATAAAACTAGTGATAACAAATTATCCAGAAGGCGAAATTGAATATCTTGAAGCAACAAACAATCCAGAAAATCCTGATCTTGGTACAAGAAAGATTCCATTTGGAAGAGAATTATACATTGAACGTGAAGATTTTATGATAGATCCTCCAAAGAAATATTTCCGCTTATATCCAGGTAATGAGGTAAGACTAATGAATGCTTACTTTGTAAAATGTACAGATTATATTACAGATGATGATGGGAATGTTGTTGAAATTCATGGAACCTATGATCCAGAAACTAAAAGTGGAAGTGGATTTAAAGGACGTAAAGTAAAAGGAACTATACATTGGGTAGAAGCATCTAGTGCTGTAGAAGCAGAAGTACGTTTGTTTGAAAACTTAGTAGATGAAGAAAAGGGCGTATATGATGAAGATGGAAATGTTAATGTAAATCCTGATTCAAAGAAAGTGTTTGAAAGTTCTTATTTAGAACAATCAGCTGCTGATGCAAAACCATATGATAGATTCCAATTTATGAGACAAGGATATTTTTGTGTAGATTATAAAGATACCACTAAAGATAAACTTGTATTTAATAGAATTGTTTCTCTAAAAAGTTCCTATAGGTTACCTAAGAAATAATTTACTAGGACAAGTTTGTAATCTTTGTAATTATGCATAAATATAAGATGAACAAAGTTTGTCTATATTTTAAGAAAGGATCTAAAATGAGTAATTTATTTTCAGGGCTTGAAGAATTAGGACTGAATAAAGCTAAAGATATAAAATTATATAAAGATGAAGAAGAAAAAGAGACTAAAAAGAAAGAAAAAAAAGAAATAAAAATGTCAGACTTTCTTTTCTTAAAGTCTAGTAAATGCCCAGTGTGTGGTAATGAGTTTAAAACTCATAGAGTCAAAACAGGGTCAGTAAGATTAAGCAGTGTAGACACTGATTTAAGACCTAAATATGAGCATATAGATACCCTAAAATATGGAGTAACTTTATGTAATAAATGCGGCTATGCCACACTTAATCAAGATTTTAATACCATAACACCATCTAAGAAAAAGTTGGTTCTTGAGAAAGTATCTTCAAATTATAAAAGTGTTGATGGCAACGAATCAGATGAATTATCCTATGATGAATCTATATTAAGGCATAAACTAGCCTTGTTAAACACAGTGGTAACAAAAGGCGGGTTCAGTGAAAAAGCTTATACCTGCTTAAGAATAGCATGGTTGATTAGAGGTAAAAGAGAGGACTTAGAGAAAAGTCCAGAACAAGAAAAAGAAGAAATAGCTAAGCTAAAACAAGAAGAAATGCAATTTATTGAAAATGCATATGAAGGTTTTGAAAAAGCTTATTCCTCTGAGGACTTTCCAATAAGTGGGATGGATATTAACACCTTATCATATTTGTTAGGTGAATTAGCCAGGAGACTTGGTAAGTATGATGAAGCAGGAAAATGGGCTTCACAAGTTATTATTTCTAAGAATGCAAGCAGACAAATAAAAGATCGGGCTAGACAATTAAGAGATAGGCTTAGAGAAGATAAGAAGAGGGGAAAAGAGTAATAAAAAAAAGAAAATTAAGGATAAAAATAATCCTTAATTTTCTTTTGTTATTTTATTAGTCTTTGTCATGCTCCTTTGGAGGGCATCTCTAGAGTTTTTCCAAGGTGCATCTTTAAACCTATAATCAAACTTATCAATGAACCAATCCAAGTCATCTCTAACTCGTTTCATGTTTTCAATATAGATTTCGTTTATATCATTTATAAAAGAATCTAAAAGTTCACCACGTAAATTCTGTGTAGCGAGATCACTTAAAAGGCCATAATGACTAGTACAATAGCCTTTAATATTTTTAGATTTTTCACGAAAGTTTGCATCATTTTTGTAAAGATAAAATATAGTAGAAATGTAGCGATTAAAAGTATTATTTATTTTATCACATACAAAACAAGAATTATCTAATTTATTAACATAAGTAACTAAGGGGGTTTCCTCTTTACTTTTATTAAAAAAAGAAGTTTTTGGTTTACTTGCTTTAGAATTAATTTTCTCAATTTCTTTAATAGTGTTATCCATATGGGTTTTTAGCATTAATGCCAAGCCAAGTCTATTTTGGTGATCATACATGAGATTAAGATGGGTGCTACAAAAGCCTATCTTGTCAGTAACTAACCTAACATCATCTTCCATATAGCTTGGGCCCATGGTGTAATTTATAGCTTTATCTTCTAGTTGTTGCCACATATAGCATACAGGACACTCATTGTCGTCATTATATGCCTCATTAACTGGAATAGTATATAATTTTTCTTTCAAATAGTTTACTCCTCTCGTTTATTATGCCTAACTCCTACTGATAATAATCAGGTTTCGCAATTGATTAATATATTAAAGTATATCATTCACCTAATTCTTATGCAATGTTTAAGTAGATAATCATTTGTATAATAAAGGAGTTAATTGGAAATGTTATATTAGTGTATATAAAAACCCTATTTTGAAAAAAGGAGTAAAAATGAGGAAATACCAAGATAAAGGGAGATAAACAGATCTAAACTGGAATAAACAGACAAGGGTAATCATATGGAAATTTGCAATAAAAGCAAAAATTTATTATCATATAAACTATCGGTAGCACTCAACATGAGAGAGTGCTAACAATAAACAAAAAGATATAAAATAAAATTGTGGGTATCCACATTAAAACAATTTATGGACTATAAAGGAGGTTATTTAATGAAATTACAACCATTAGCAGACAGAGTTGTTCTAAAACAATTAGTTGCAGAGGAAACTACTAAATCAGGATTAGTGGTGCCTGGGCAGGCAAAAGAAAAACCACAACAGGCAGAAGTTGTTGCAGTAGGTCCTGGTGGAATGGTAGATGGAAATGAAGTTGAAATGCACGTTAAACCTGGAGATCAAGTTATATTTTCAAAATATTCAGGAACAGAAGTAAAGATTGATGATATTGAATATGTTATTGTAAAACAAAGCGATATCTTAGCAATAGTAGAAGACTAATTATTGGTATAACAAGGAGGTAAATAAATTATGGCAAAAGAGATTAAATATAGTTCGGCTGCAAGAGCTTCTCTTGAAAGAGGCGTTGATAAATTAGCAGATACAGTTAAGGTTACACTAGGTCCAAAAGGAAGAAATGTTGTATTAGATAAATCCTTTGGTTCACCACTAGTTACTAATGATGGTGTAACAATTGCAAAAGAAATAGATTTAGAAGATAAATTTGAGAACATGGGTGCTCAACTTGTAAAAGAAGTTGCTACACAAACACAAGATGTGGCAGGTGACGGTACAACAACAGCTACAGTTCTTACTCAAGCTATGGTTAAAGAAGGAATGAAAAACCTAGCTGCAGGAGCTAATCCAGTAATTCTAAAGAAAGGTATGGATCAAGCAACAAAAGTAGCAGTTGACAAAATTAAAGATATGAGTGCAAAGGTTACTGGAAAAGACCAAATAGCAAGAGTTGCTGCTATATCTTCTGGTGATGAAGAAACTGGTGAAATGATTGCAGAAGCTATGGAAAAGGTTTCTAACAATGGTGTAATTACTATTGAAGAATCTAGAACTATGGAAACAGAATTAGATCTTGTAGAAGGTATGCAATTTGATAGAGGATATGTATCATCTTATATGGCAACTGATACAGATAAAATGGTTGCAGAGTTAGATGATCCTTATATCTTAATTACTGATAAGAAGATTTCTACTGCTCAAGATATTCTTCCTGTATTAGAAGAAATTGTTCAAAGTGGTTCTAGGTTACTTATTATTGCAGAAGATGTTGAAGGAGAAGCTTTAACAACTCTTGTAATTAATAAACTTAGAGGAACCTTAAATGTAGTAGCAGTTAAG
>CAZXSM010000015.1:0-31753 GCA_964643255.1 uncultured Lachnospiraceae bacterium | reverse complement strand
AGTTTGCATTAGTGATAGTTGTAAATAGATTTAATACTATCATGTGGTTAACATCAGTTCCTACTGTTTTTCCTTCACTTCTAAGTCTTGTAGTTACTTGTGATAAACCTTTAGATACATAAATTAATAAGTCTTGTAAGTTAGATGTGTCTGCTTTCTTGCCACATACACCTGCTTTAGTACATCCTTTGTTCCCTGATGTTTCTTGACATTGGTAACAAAACATGTTGTAATCCACTACCTTGTTTGCCATTAATTATTACCTCCTAAGTATATTATATTAATGCAGTTATAACTGCTTTTTCTAGTTTGTATTTGCTGTTTCTATGCTTACTATATAATAGTTTTCTGTGTTTTTCTGTAACAAATGTTACGAATTTCATTTTTGGTAAAAAAATATCACCCTTTAAACTCAAAGGGCGATATTTCTTTATATTAATTGTGGATTTTTAATGTTCAATTCCTTCTACACACTCTAGTAGTTTTCCGTAATTTAATATTCTAACTATGTCTCTATCTGCTTCTATAAGACCATCCTTTTCCATATTCTTTAATTCCCTTGAAAGGGAAGGCCTTGCTACACTTAGGTAGTCAGCTAGTTCTTCTCTATTCATATTTAATTTAACATACATAGTTTCATCTACTTGTTCAAGAAGATACTTAGCAATCTTTTGCCGTAGATTTCCATGAGATAAAAGCTGTACCTTGTTATTTAAGAAAAATGCTTTTTTTGCTAATATCTTTAACATATTTCTTAAAAGTAAGTTATGCCCTTTACAGTCCTCTTCACAATAATGAAAAAAGAAAGATTTGGGTATTTCTAAAACCTTAGAGTCTGCATTAGTTAAAGCATAATATGGATATTCCTCATCATCTAAGAATACATACACTTCACCAAACATCTCATTTTCCTCTATATTAGTAACTATGTATCTTTTTCCATTTAAAGAATCTCTACACACAACAATTGAACCAGATATCAGTATATATAATGATTTAGGCGGGTCTTCTTGACTAAATATCTTTTGGTGTTTGTCATAAGTCCTTACTTTAGAATGGGAGCACTCTAAAATATGTTGTATATCTGATTGTCCCATTCCCAGAAATAAAGAGTTATCTTTTATTTTGTCAATTATCTCTCTCATATTATTATCCCAATTTCTAAAACTTCTTAGCTTGACTATTTACATACTTGTTAAATGTATATTCTATATCATGATAAGTAAGTTCTTCAGAAGTAGCCTCCAGCTCCCATCCTTCTTTTTTATCTATATTAGGGAAATGGGTATCCGCATCATAGGCATAATTAATTTTCGTAATATAGGCAGTATCACAATAATCTACAAATTGTTCATATATAGTTTGCCCACCAATTATATAGACCTTTTCTGGGGGGTATTTCTTAATTTCTTCTAGAGCTTCTTCTATAGTATTAACAAGTGTTACATTATCTGCCTTATAGTCTTTGTTTGATGTAACAACTATATTGGTTCTATTAGCAAGGGGACGGCCTCCAGGAAAGCTTTCTAGGGTTTTTCTTCCCATTACTATTACATTATTTGTTGTCTTTTCTCTAAAATACTTTTGATCTTGTGGAATTTGTATTAATAATTTATTGTTTTTTCCAATTGCCCAGTTTTTATCAACTGCAACGATTAAATTCATACATTTCCTCCTATCTCTTATACAGCTACTGGAATATTCTTAACTTGTGGTCCATGTTTGTAGTCTATTAATTTAAAATCATCCACTGTAAATTCATAAAAATCTTTAACTTCTGGATTCATCCAAAAAGTTGGAGCTTCATAAGTAGGTCTTGTTATTAATTCTTCAATTATTGGTATATGTCTATCGTATATATGAGCATCGGCAATTACATGAACTAATTCTCCCACTTCCATATCACATACTTGTGCTAGCGTATGAATTAATACTGCATATTGACAAACATTCCAATTATTTGCCGTTAAAATATCCTGAGATCTTTGATTTAATATTCCATTTAAAACTAGCTTGCCACTTGTCTTGTTTTCAGTAACATTAAAGGTCATGCTATATGCACATGGGTATAAATTCATTTCATGTAAGTCTTGATGGACAAACATGTTTGTCATAATACGTCTACTAAAAGGATTGTTTTTTAAATCATAGATAACACGGTCTACTTGATCCATGTCCCCCTCTTTGTATTTATGTTTTACACCTAGTTGGTAGCCATAAGCCTTACCTATTGAACCATCTTCATCAGCCCAGCTATTCCATATCTTACTATTTAGATCATTTATATTATTAGATTTTTTTTGCCATATCCATAACATTTCATCTATACAACTTTTAATAGCTGTCCTTCTAAGGGTGATTACTGGAAACTCTTTTGATAAGTCATATCTGTTTACTACAGCAAATTGCTTAATTGTATGGGCGAAGGAACCGTCTTCCCATTTGGGTCTAACCTTTTCTCCTTCTGTTGAAGTTCCATTTTCTAAAATATCTTTACACATATCTATAAATATATTATCTGCTAAGCTCATCATTTTCTCCTTTACTAATACTAAATCCCAAATTATAGATTATATAGATTAATACCATTCATTATAGATTAGCTTAAGAAAAATATCAATATATTGATAATATTGATATTTTTTCTGGATTTTATAAGTAAATCTAGATCAAATTTCCTTTATCAAATAGAAAGTGGCCTAGATAGATTTATTTTGTATCTAGGCCAACCTTTAGGTTTATTTATATAAGGTTTATATATTAGGGTATATAAACTGTATATCACTTAATAGATATAAAGAGAATTATACATTTTGTTTCATCTTTTCAACAAACTTCTTAATATTAGGATTTCCTATATACCTAGTATATTCATCATCATTTACCTCAACTAAAGTAGGTGCTTGCATGATTTTATACTTTCTTGCTAAGTCACTTTGCTTTTCTCCGTCAATTTCTGTATATGGAATATCTTTTAAGTAGTCTCTAGCAGTTTTACAATTAGGACATGTGCTAGTTGTAAATAAATAAAGCTGGTTATCTAAGCTTACATCTAGATTAGAATCATTATTTACATCATCATTATCCTGAAGCTTTTCTTGGTTAGAATTTTTAATATACATAAACTTCCTAGTTGATTCCTCAAGATTATATTCTCTTCTATCCTTATATTCCTGAACCTTTCCATCATTCCAATGTTGAACAGGTCTATAATAGCCAGTTATACGACTATAAACTTCAGCTTTTCCTCCACAATCAGGACATTCAAAATGTTCTCCTGAGAAATAACCATGATTCTTACATATTGAATAAGTTGGAGAAATTGTAAAGTATGGTAGTTTATAATTTTCTGCTATAGTGCGTACAATCTTTGCTGCAGCTTTCCAATCTGGAAGTTTCTCTCCAATATAGGAGTGAAAAACAGTTCCCGATGTGTATAAGGTTTGTAGTTCATCTTGAATATCAAGAGCTTCAAAAACATCTTCTGTATAACCTACTGGTAAATGTGTACTATTTGTATAATAAGGAGTTTCCCCAGACTCTCCTGATGTTATTATATCTGGGAATCTCTTTCTATCATGTTTAGCTAAACGGAAACTTGTTGACTCAGCTGGAGTAGCTTCAAGATTAAATAGAGCTCCATATTCTTCTTGATAGTCCTTTAATCTCTCACGCATATGATTTAAAACCTTAACTCCAAAATCTGAAGTTTCTTTATGAGTCATATCTTTACCCAACCAATTAGCGTTAAGTCCAACTTCGTTCATACCTATTAAACCAATAGTAGAAAAATGGTTCTCAAAAGTTCCTAAATAGCGTTTTGTATATGGATAAAAACCTTGTTTAAGTAGTCTTGTAACAACCTTTCTCTTTGCATCAAGAGAACGAGCTGATATATCCATCATTTTATCAAGACGATCAAAGAATTCTTCTTCATTGTTAGCCATGTATGCAATCTTTGGTAAGTTAATTGTAACAACACCTATTGAACCTGTACTTTCTCCTGCACCAAAGAAACCGCCTGATTTCTTTCTAAGTTCTCTTAAATCAAGTCGAAGTCTACAGCACATTGAACGAACATCACTAGGTTCCATGTCACTATTAATATAGTTAGAGAAATATGGTGTTCCATACTTAGCTGTCATTTCAAATAATAGTCTATTGTTTTCTGTATCAGACCAATCAAAGTCTTTGGTTATTGAATATGTTGGTATAGGATATTGGAATCCTCTTCCATCAGCATCTCCTTCAATCATAATTTCTATAAATGCCTTGTTAATCATATCCATTTCTTTTTTACATTCTTTATATGTAAAGTCTTGTTCCTCACCACCAACAATACATGCTTGGTCAGCTAAATCTTCTGGAACAGTCCAGTCAAGAGTAATATTTGAAAATGGTGCCTGGGTACCCCATCTACTTGGTGTATTTACACCATATATAAAGGATTGTATACATTGTTTAACTTCACTGTAAGAAAGATCATCTACCCTAACAAAAGGTGCTAGGTAAGTATCAAATGATGAAAATGCCTGTGCCCCTGCCCATTCGTTTTGCATTATACCTAGGAAGTTGACCATTTGATTACATAAAGTAGAAAGATGCTTTGCTGGAGATGAGTTAATTTTACCTGGTACTCCACCAAGTCCTTCTTCAATTAACTGCTTTAATGACCATCCTGCACAATAACCTGTAAGCATAGATAAATCGTGAATATGAATATCTGCATTCTTGTGAGTATTACCTATCTCTTCATCATAAATTTCTGAAAGCCAATAATTAGCAGTAATAGAACCTGAATTATGTAAGATTAGGCCCCCAACTGAATATGTAACTGTAGAATTCTCTTTTACTCGCCAATCTTCTTCTTGTACATAACTATTAACTAATTCTTTATAGTCAAGATATGTATTATTCATATTACGAATTTTTTCTCTGTTTTTACGATACAAAATATAAGCCCTAGCAACATCAGTGTAGCCACTTTGTTCTAATACATGTTCTACACAATCTTGTATGTCTTCTACGTGAACTTTGCCATCTTCAACCTTGCTTTGAAATTCTGCTGTAACCCTAAGAGATAATAAATTAATTATATCCTCTGTATAATTTTTCTCTGTAGCATAAAAAGCTTTAGTTATAGCAGCACTAATTTTCGACAAATCAAAATTCGCAATTTCGCCATCTCTTTTGATAACCTTAATCATTACATAGCCCCTTTCAGTAACCTATTCAATATATTATTTCTTTTGTATTAATCTTATATTAACAAATTGGTAATATATAGTCAAGACAAAAAACACAAGATATAGGATTGTTTTTTCTAAACAACCACAACATCTTGTGTTTAATAGGCTTTGATCAATATTATATTTCACTCATTATTTGTCCATATAAATCCTTTGGCAAATATGCTTTTACTAGTATTCCATCTTCTTGATATTCTTCAAGTAATAACTCTCCATATCTACGAATATCTTGAATCTTTCCAGCTTGAGAATAAGGAAATACCTCTTCTAAATATACTTTATTCTTCCTAAGCACTTCTTCAAGCACTTCTAATAAGTCTTCCATTCCCATTCCGGTTTTTGCAGAGATTTTAAGAGTATACTCGGCTTTCATATCTTTTATTACTACATTCTCATCTCTTAAATCATCTTTATTAAACAAGGTAATAATTGGCTTATCCTTAATGCCAAGTTCTGCAAGAGTTTTATAAACAATATACATTTGTATATCTACATCTTTACTAGAGCTATCTACTACATGTATAATAATATCAGCGTACTTTGCTTCTTCTAAGGTACTTTTAAAAGCTTCTATAAGATTATGAGGAAGTTTCCTAATAAAACCTACTGTATCTGTTAAAAGCACTTGCTGTCCGCTTGGTAATTCCAGATTTCTAGTTGTAGGATCAAGGGTTGCAAACAGTTTGTCTTCTTCTAAAACATTTGCATCTGTTAAAGTGTTAAGTAAGGTAGATTTACCTGCATTGGTATAACCTACTATAGCAATAACAGGTATATTACTTTTGTTTCTTGACTCTCTCATTGTTTCTCTGTTTTGCTCAACTTGTTCCAATTCTTGTTTTAAAGTGGATATACGGTCTCTGATATGTCTCCTGTCTATTTCTAGTTTCATTTCACCAGGACCTCTAGTACCTATACCTCCGGCTAATCTTGAAAGGGAGGATCTCATTCCAACTAAATGGGTAGACCTGTACTGAAGTTGGGCAAGCTCAACTTGAATCTTTCCTTCTTTTGTTGTTGCTCTTCTTGCAAATATATCTAGTATTAAGACTGTTCTGTCTATTACCTTAGTATCAAGATCCTTAGACAGGTTTCTCATTTGTGCAGGCGAAAGCTCATCATCACAAACTATGCCTGTAGCTTCATGTTCAAAAATCAAATCTTTAACTTCTTCTATTTTACCTTTTCCTATATAGGATCTTGGATGAATATGATCTCTGTTTTGGACTAATCTATCAAGAGATATCCCTCCAGCAGTACGAACTAGTTCTTCTAATTCATCTAGGGACTTCTCTGTATCATCATCGTCTCTAGTTGAAACAGCAACTAATATAAATCTATCTTGCTGTTCTTTTATTTCTATCATAAATTAATACCTCTTATTCTATACCATCTTCACCATTATCAGTACTGTCAGTACTGTCAGTACTAACTTCTGGTAACCTGGTCTTTACAAAATCTAATTCTCTAATTGTTTCTTCTCCATCAGGATATTTAGTTATATACTCTTGTAAAACATTGTAAGCTTCTACATAATTACTTGAGTATTCAAGAGCCACTATCTTATTAACCAATAAAGTCTCTTCTAGTGAAGAAACACCAATTTCTAGGCCTTTATTAAAACTATCAATAGCTTGTTCAAACTGTTCAAGTTCCAAGTAACAATATCCCATTTGATTATAAGAAAAAGCCATATAATAATCGGATACAATATATTCGTCTTCTGAATCTTCAGAAACATCATTTGGAATCGTCAAAAACTCTTCATAAAAAGAGATAGCTTCTACATATTCTTCTTTCTCTTCCATGATTCTTGCTAAATAAAAATTACCTTCTACTATTCCTTCAAGTACTGCAGTTATTAAGCCTGATTCAGCTGCCTCATAATTTTCTAAATAGTAATTGGCCTTTGCATTATTATATATATCTTGTGTATCTTCTGTTTTTATCTTTGTTATACTATCTAATACTCTTTTGCCTTCTTCTTCCTTATTTTGTTCTTCTAATAAAGTGTATTTTGCAAAATAGTAATCATAATTGTCTGGCTCTTGTGATATTGCTTCATCTAAATCAGCCTCTGCCTTACTATACTCTTTAAGTTTTGTATAAACATTGGCCCTCTTTAAATACATGTTCGGATCACTAGGCTCCATATCAATTGCTAGACTTAAGGTTTCTATAGCATCTTCATATAGCTGACCAGCAATTTGTGAATCCCCTTTATATAATAAAATATCCAAATTCATATCTTCTATTTCATTTATTGCTAAAGCAAGGTCAAATTGCTCTATAGCCTTCTTATATTCTTGAATATTATAATAAGCAATTCCTTTACCATAGCAGGCCTTTTTATTGTTTTGTCTAACTTCTTGACTGTCTTTATCAGTAATTACTTGATTAAATATATTAATAGCCTCTTCATAATTTTCTAGCTTAAGTAGAGTATTACCATATGAAAGAAAATAATCCCCCCTATAGGGGCTTAAACTAATTGCTTCTTTGAATTCTTTAGAAGCTGTCTCATAGTCGCCTTCTTCATAAGCTGCTAAACCTTGCTTATAGTTATCCTTTCCTTCATTACACCCAGTTAAGGCTAATATATTTATACATAAAATTAACAAAAAAAGTATATATGATTTTTTCATATTTTGATATGCCTTCCCTTGCTTATTGACCAAAGAATTCTCTAATATACATAATTAATGGAGATAAGCGGGCTTGAACCGCTGACCTCTTGAATGCCATTCAAGCGCTCTCCCAACTGAGCTATACCCCCATAATGGTAATAAATACCATTACTTTTAAATCCTAAGACTAATAACATTTTATATTTTTAATTCATATATGTCAATGATAAATATGAATCGAGCCTTTTATTGTTTTATTAAATTCCCTTTACATTTTGTCAATTGTTATTTATTAGTAATTATATCTTCAAAACCTTTTCAAAAGCTATTCTTTCTGCCCCATTGCCTAAGTAAATAATACCGCAATAGACAAAACCATTTTTCCTTAACATTTTTCTCATAGATATATTATCTTTATGGGTATCAACCCTAATACTTTCTATTCCTTTACTTTTGCACATATCTTCCACATGACTTATCATCTTGCCAGCGGTTCCATGTCCCTTTATGTTATAATCTACAGCTACACGATGAATTGCTGCATATGGCTTATTAGTAAGCCATTTGCCTTGGTAGATATTGTTATAATCTTTTTCACCATCAAAAAGTACAACAATAGTTCCTACAACCTTATCATCTTTACAGTAGACATAATTTATTGAATTCTCTACATCTGCATTAACAGAATCTTCATTGGGGTAACCATCCTGCCATTGATCAATTCCATTATCTTTCATATATTCTTGTGCTTGTCTAATAATTTTATAAATATCTGGTATATCTTGCTTGTTAGCTTTCCTAAATTCCATGATTATATTACCTCTCTTATATATTAAAACAATACATCCTTTAATTATACACTATTATGAACCATAATGGAAGAAAGACAGGAATAAAACATTAAGTTATTTGTTTTATTCCTGTCTTTTATATTTGTCTTTAATAAAGCCTTTTTGTAAGTATTATTACCTATTCATATTCAACTACATCAATCCACTTAAGTAAAAACTCTCTTTCTTCTTCCTTGTTTTTTACAAGTTGTGAAGCTGCTACAATAGGAATCCATTTTTGAATATATTGTATAGCTGTATCAGTTTTAAGAGAAAATAGTTTCATATATTCATTAGCAATGTCTTCTTTTCCTTGTAAATAAAAGAGCAAATAAGTTCTTGCTACATCAGCAGATGCATTACCCTGGGTAACATGAGACCAGTCAATTATGTATGGAAGACCATCCTTGTTAATAATTATATTGGTTGGATTAAAATCCCCATGACATACTTTGCGGTGCTTAGGCATTCCTGCAAGTCTCATGTTAAGTTCATAGCGAGTTGTAGCATCCAGTCCTGTTTCAGATATCTTTCTACGCATTTTATCATGAAGGTCGTTTAGTAAAGGACCTCTTTTTGCATGAACCATAATTTGCAAATCTACAAACTTTTCTAGATGTTCATCTTTCATTTCAGGGTTTTCTATTATTATCTCTTCTAGGGTTTTCCCTTCTATAAAATCCATTATTATAGCCCAATTGCCATCAATTTTGGTTACTTCATGTAATTTGGGTATATTAAGACCTGTTTCTTCAACTCTTGCCTGATTTAAGGACTCGTTTAGAATATCAGATTTGGAAAATGAATCACCAAATAATTTAATTAACTTATCTCCATCTCTATATATAATCTTATCTTTTCGCTTTACTATAATGTTATCAATATTATCAATACTCATTATTTTACCTCCCAATAATATGCATTTAAATACATTTGCTCTATCTCACTCATTAATGGATATCTAGGATTAGCCCCTGTACATTGATCATCAAAAGCTTGCTCTACCATTTCATCAAGACTATTTAAGAATGCATCTTCTTTAACGCCATAGTCTCTAATAGTTCTTTTAATTTCAATTTGCTTTTTAAGTTTATTAATAGCATTTATTAAATTTTCAACTTTTTCCCTATCATCTTTGCCACCTAAGCCTAAGTAGTCGGAAATTTCTGCATATCTTGATAATGCTTTTGGATAATCATATTGTGAGAAGGTAGCCATCTTAGTTGGTTGTTCACTTGAATTATATTTGATAACCTCATTAATAAGTAAGGCATTAGCTATACCATGAGGTAAACCATGAAATGCCCCAAGTTTATGTGCCATTGAGTGACAAACGCCTAAGAAAGCATTTGCAAACGCCATACCTGCCATAGTTGCAGCATTAGCCATCTTTTCCCGTGCAAGAGGATCTTCTTGACCATTTTCATAAGCCCTTGGTAGATATTCAAATATAATTTTTATAGCTTGCAGGGCTAAACCATCTGTATAATCTGTTGCCATTACAGATACATATGCCTCTAGTGCATGAGTTAAAGCATCAATACCTGAAGATGCAGTAAGGCCTTTTGGTGCACTCATCATAAGATCAGCATCTACAATTGCCATATCTGGTAACAATTCATAATCTGCAAGTGGATATTTAACTCCTGACTCTTCATCAGTAATTATTGCAAATGGTGTAACCTCTGATCCAGTTCCTGCTGTCGTAGGAATTGCTACGAAATACGCTTTCTCTCCCATTTTAGGGAAGCCTTGTACACGTTTCCTAATATCCATAAAGGTCATGCTTAAGTCCATAAAGTCTACGTCTGGATGTTCGTACATTACCCACATCATTTTTGCAGCATCCATTGGACTTCCACCACCAATTGCTATAATACAATCTGGTTCAAAGGCTAACATTTCTGCGGCCCCTTGTCTTGCACTTGCTAGTGTTGGATCAGGTTCTACCTCAAAGAATGTTTTATGTACTATACCTATCTCGTCTAACTTTTTAGTTACTGTTTTTGTAAAACCGCTTTGATATAAGAACTTATCTGTAACAATAAATACTCGTTTTTTATCCATTACACTTCCTAATTCATCTAGTGCAAGAGGTAGACATCCTCTTTTTAAATAAATTTTTTCTGGTGCTCTAAACCAAAGCATATTTTCTTTCCTTTCTGCAACAGTTTTTATGTTTAGCAAATGTTTAATGCCAACATTTTCAGAAACTGAATTGCCACCCCAAGTTCCGCAACCTAGTGTTAGAGAAGGTGCTAATTTAAAGTTATAAATATCCCCTATGCCACCTTGAGACGCCGGCATATTTATAATAACTCTGCAAGTTTTCATTTTATTTTGATATTTTTTTAATTTGTCTTGACATTTTATTGTGTCAATAAATATTGATGATGTATGGCCCATACCACCATCTTTAATTAATTGATCAGCCTTAGTTATAGCATCATCGAAGTTCTTAGCCCTATACATAGCAAGTACTGGTGATAACTTTTCATGGGCAAACTCTTCTGATAAATCTGTACTTGTAACTTCACCAATTAATATCTTTGTATCTTCTGGAACATCAACTCCTGCAAGTTTAGCTATTTTATATGCTGTTTGGCCAACTATCTTAGAGTTTAATGAACCATTTATAATAATAGTTTTTCGTACCTTTTCTATTTCTTCATCATTTAGGATATATGCCTTACGGTAAGCAAATTCCTTCTTTACTTGTTCATAAACCTTATCTAATACAATAACAGCTTGCTCAGATGCACAAATCATACCATTGTCAAAGGTTTTAGAATGAAGTATAGAGTTTACTGCCACAAGTATATCTGCACTATCATCAATAACTGCTGGAGTGTTACCTGCACCTACACCAATTGCTGGTTTTCCTGATGAATAAGCAGACTTAACCATACTTGGTCCACCTGTTGCCAGGATTGTATCGGATTCACTCATTAACATCTGGGTTAATTCTAGCTTTGGTTCATCTATCCAGCTTATAATATTTTTTGGTGCTCCTGCTTCTACTGCTGCCTCAAGTACAATTTTCGCTGCCCTAATTGTACACTCCTTAGCTCTAGGATGTGGACTAATTATTATGCTGTTACGAGTTTTTAATGTTAGAAGGGACTTGAATATTGCTGTTGAAGTTGGATTAGTTGTTGGAATAATTGCTGAAACAACTCCTACGGGCTCTATAATCTTTTTTATGCCATAAGATGTATCTTCAGCTACAACTCCACAAGTTTGTGAGTCTTTGTATGCATTATATATATATTCAGATGCGTAGTGGTTTTTTATTACCTTATCTTCAACGCAACCCATTCCTGTTTCTTCTACAGCTAGCTTTGCAAGTGGAATTCTTGCCTTGTTAGCTGCTGTTGCCGCTGCCTTAAATATTTTATCAACTTGTTCTTGAGAAAAAGTAGAAAACTCTCTTTGCGCTTTTCTACTTTGATTTATAGCTTCTTCTAATGACTTTTTGTTATCTACAACAGGATAAACTTTGCTCATATTATTTTCCTCCATCATGAGTTTTTATATTGAGTTTAAAAGATTGTTATTTTTTTAACTAACTTGATAATATTTTAACAAGGACTTGTTTTTTTGTAAAGCTATTTTTTCTTTATAAATTTTTCTTAATATTCCATGAAATCAAGGTTTTATTAGTAGTTTTTTTAAGATAAAATGATAAATTCATTTCATTTATGCAATTATTGATATTTAACCTAATACCTTATATTTTATTTGTAGTAAAGTGCTACTATTTTTAAATAATTAAAAGAATCTTTGTATATAATAATTTCAAAATATTGCAAACAGATAATATGTGGTGTATAATAAATTATAAAATTACTACTATTTTTTATTAATAAATATAGTAGATTTATGCACCATTTTCTGTAACTAATGATCATTTGTTAAGGAGGGATATGTAATGAATATGGATTTAGTAATAGGAATTCTATTGCTAATCACCTATTTTGGACTAATTGTTTATGCAGCTAAAGGGAAAAACCTTATGATTGGTTTCCTAGTAATGGCTGTTATATGGACAGCCCTATCTATAATAGGTGGAGAACTAACCTGGGGCGAAGCTATGACTGATATTTTCCAAGGCGGACCAGAAAGTTGGGGAGCAACTGCTGTTAACGTAATATTTGGTAGTTGGTTCGGAAGAGTACTTGTGGATACAGGAATAGCAGCTAAGTTAATCAGAAGTGTTACTGAGCTTGGCGGAGACAACCCTATAATTGTAACTATCTTATTATCAGTAGTAACTGGAATTATATTTACCTCAACATTTGGTGCCGGAGCCGTTGTAGCAATTGGTATCATTGTTTTACCAATTCTTATGTCTTTAGGGGTTTCAAAAATCCTGGCAGTTACAACTTACTTAATGAGTGTAGGTAGTGGTATGTATATCAATACTGTCTTGTTTAGCCAAATGCAAGCTATTTTCCCTGATATGCCATATGATAATTCTTATTTAAGATGGGCTTTCCCTGCCATGGCAGTCCAATTAATTGTTGTTGCTTTAATGGTTATATTTAACATGAGGCCTAAAAAGAAGAAAATAAAAGCTTGGGCCCTGCAGACAGATGCTAATGATCCAGATGCTCATAAAGATATTCCAGCAATAGCTCTTATAACTCCTATTATACCAACCACCTTATCAATCGCATTTGGTTGGCTTACAATCCCTGCTTTTATCGTAGGAGCCTTGTTTGGACTGCTAATCACTGGATATCTACCTAATTTTGAACAAGCAAGTCGTAATATTTCAAGTACCTTCTTTGATGGTGTAGTAGACGTTGCAAGTTTGCTAGGTTTCTTATTTATCTTACCAATGTTTAATAGAATCTCTGGTGTTGCAGCACCTTTCTTTGAACCAATACTTGGTGGTATATTACCTACAGCAACTTTAGGACTTTGTCTAGTATTTATTATACTTGCACCTTTGGGATTATTCCGTGGTCCGCTTACAATATTTGGTGCTGGTGCAGCTACAGTAGGTGTTATTAATGCTATTGGTACTTTTAGTACACCTTTCCTTTTTACTTTAATGTATGTTCCAACTATTTCAATGAACTTGTCAGCATGTCCAACACAGTCATGGAATATGTGGGCACTTAACTACTCTAAAGTTTCCGTTAAAGACTTTATGAAAACTGGATTGATTTGGGCATGGATTATAAGTGCGATTAACTTGATTCTAGTCTATTTCAATTTCGGATAAGGAGGAAACTATGACTAATACAAATAATGAAAGAAAAGTTAGAGTTGGTATTGACGTAGGTGGTACCAACACTAAAGCTGTTGCTCTTGATAATTCAACTTATGAGATTATAGGAGTTGGTATAGTTCCAACAACCCACGAAGACGAATTAGGAGTTTCAGCAGGAGTTATTGAATCATTTAGAAAATGTTTAGACGAAAATGGTATAGACCCGAAAGAAGTTGTGTTTATTGCTCATTCAACAACACAAGCAACTAATGCATTACTGGAAGGTGACGTTGCTAAAGTAGGTATTGTTGGAACTGCTAGTGGAGGATTCTCTGGCTGGCTTTCTAGAATACAAGGTGACATAAAAGATATTGAACTAGATGAGTCTGGTAAACGTAAAATTACAACATCATATAGATTTATTAGTAAGAAAGATTTTAATAGAGATACTGTTATAGAGGCTGTTAGGTCTCTTAAAGACGAAGGTTGTAGTGTTATAGCTGCTAGTAAAACTTTTGGCGTTGACGATATGACTGAAGAGAATCTAATTCGTGAAGTTGCTCTTGAGGAAGATCTTCAGGCAACTTGTGCTTCCGAAATATCTAAGTTATATGGTTTAACAAGAAGAACAAGAACTGCAGTAATTAACTCTTCCATCCTTCCAACTATGATTAACACAGCCGATTCTACACAGGATGCAGTAGAAACTGCTGGTATAGAAGCACCACTTATGATTATGAGAGGTGACGGTGGTGTTATGGATATTGATGAAATGAGGAAGCGTCCAGTACTTACAATGCTATCAGGTCCAGCTGCTTCAACTGTTGGAGCCTTAATGTATTTAAAAGTGTCCAATGGTATATTCTTTGAAGTTGGTGGAACATCTACTGATATAGGCGTTATTAAAAATGGTAGACCTATGATAGATTATGCTGTAGTTGGTGGCCACCCCACAATGGTAAACTCAATGGATGTTCACACAGGAGGCGTTGCTGGGGGATCTATGATTAGAGCTAATAATGGTCGAATCATCCATGTTGGACCAAGGTCTTGCCATATAGCTAATCTCTCCTATGTTGCATTTACAGAAGTAGAAAAGTTAGTTAATCCAAAAGTTGTACAGATAGCTCCTGTTGAAGGAGACCTTTCAGACTATATCGCAATTGAAACTGAAGACGGTTCTAGATACGCATTAACTACAACTTGTGCAGCTAATGCTCTTGGATATGTAGAAGAAGGAGATTATTCTTATGGCTATCCAGAAAGCTGTAAAAAGGCTTTTAATGTCTTAGGCAAATTCTTAGGTATGAGTGGTAAAGAGGCTGCCTTAGGAGTATTAGATAATGCTGCAGATACTTGTATTGAAATAATTGAAGGTTTAGCAGATAAACATAAGGTTGAAAGAAGTCAAATATCCCTAGTTGGTGGCGGTGGTGGTGCAAAGGTACTTCTACCAAGAACAGCTGAAAGACTTGGTTTACAATATCAAATTGCTGATAAGGCCGAAATAATATCTTCAATTGGTGTTGCTTTAGCAATGGTTAGAGATACTGTAGAAAGAGTTATCCCAAGTCCAACCCAAGAAGACATAATGAAAATCAGGCAAGAAGCTACAGATTCTGTTATTCAATCCGGAGCTACCCCTGATTCAGTTGAAATTCAGATAGAAGTTGACACACAATCACAAAAGGTTAGAGCCATTGCAACAGGTTCTACAGAAATTGCAACTCAAGACCTTACAACAACAATTGATGAGGATGAAGCTAGAAAGCTTTGTGCCGAATCAATGGGTATTGACGAAGCTTCTACAGAACTTATTGAGTCCAATGATTATTACTGGGTATTTGGTCATAAAGTTGATGACAAACAAGAAATCAGAGTTATTAACACAAAAGGCTTTATCCAAAGGCAAAGAGCTAACGCTGTTGCACAGGCTACAACTATTGCTGGTGTTAGATCTACAGTTGCAAGGCTTTGGAACGAGCAATTAGTTTATAAATCAGAAATTATACTAACACCAGATGTATACTTATGTATTGGTGCTAAGATTGTTGACTTTGAAGGCATTCAGAATCTTGACCAACTAACAATGTTAATGGATTCTGAACTCATGATGAGAGCAAGTAACGAAGAAGTAATTGTTATTGTTGCTAAGAATGAAATGTAATCAAATGATATTTTATCAATAAAAGAAAACATAAATATTATTTAAAGTTAAACAGGAGCATTGGTTCCTGTTTAACTTTTTACTAGATAGGATAAGATGTATGAATAATCGATTATTTAGAAATAAAAATCAAGATAATGACAAGAAAAATATATCTCCAAAACAAAAGGTATATGATAATAAGGATACGATAAAAGCTCAGCTTAGAAATCTAAAGAATCTTGACTCAAAAGTTTATGCAAGATACTTAGTTACCACCGATCCAATCCAAGGGAAAATCCCGAAAGATGAGATTGATGAAATTATTAACAGTTCAATGAAGTGTGGTAAAGATGAGGCTAATAAATTACTAGAAAAGTACGGTAATATTTCCCCGTCTGAAATGGCAAAAAGCCTAAATATAGACTTAAGCCATCAAGATAAACAAGGCCTTACAGACTATATTTATTTTGGTTTGTTTGAATCACCTAACAGCATTATTATATATGATGGCAATATAGAAACTGCAGATAATTTACTAAAAGAGCTGAACATAGACTACTTTAATGTTGACTTCAAAGACATTGTGCTTGCTCACGAAATATTTCACTATATAGAATTCCATTATAAGAGTTTATATTCTAATATCAGGAGAATTAATTTGTGGTCCCTAGGCAAATTATATACCCACACTTCCCCTCTTATATGTACAGGTGAAATTGCAGGAATGAGCTTTGCAAAAACACTCATTGATTTAGATTTTGATCCTAATTTACTTAATTACATATTCTTAGTCGCCTATGACTTTGACAAGGCTGATAAGTTGTATAAACGTATTACGAAATATGCTTAAGACTATTTTAAAATATAATTCTAATTTAAAAAGGAATCCTGGTAACTTAAATCTACCTGGATTCCAATATTTTTTTATAAACTAGCATTAAACTGGAATTGGCTTAGATACAAAGCCATTGTCTTTTATACTAAATCGCCACAAAAAGTCTTTAGCTTCTTCTGCATAATCTATATTAACCCTTTTGGACCTTATTATTTCAAAATCCTCTGATACTTGTGGTTTTTCTATATATAATTGATCTCCTGTTAAGTCCATGCCGTTATTATCTTTATCTATCCCCATAGCCTGGCATAGTTTTCCTGGTCCACTACATAGGTTCTTTAAGGACTTTCCATATCTTCTTTTAGTCATTAAGTCTATCCCATCAATTGGCTCTAGGGCACGTATAAGAACAGCTTCTGGAATATCTACTTCATTTGTTACTACATTCATGCAGTAATGCATTCCATATATCAAATATACATATGCATGGCCATACTGACCAAACATTACCTTGGTTCTTTTAGTTGCTTTTCCACTATATGAATGGGCCCCTTTGTCTTTGGTACCCATATAAGCTTCCACTTCAACAATCTTACCCTTTACTATCCCTTGGTCAGTCTTATGAACCAGGGTCATTCCAAGTAAGTCTGGTGCAACTTCTAATCCACTTCTTCTATAAAATTCTTTATTTATTTTCATATGCTTTCCTTTGTTTTTATATTGATTCTATACAAGGTCTTTTCTGATATTAAGGTTTACAATTTCCACAAGAAGTATAGCCTTGATCAATAAGGTCTCCCTTACTAAGATTAGTCTCTTTTTTGTTTTTTTCACTCATTTTTTTAACACTATGACAATCTGGGAAATGTATCTTTTTTGAATTTGTATTTAAAATATATCTAACACCTACAGGTGAGGCTTCTGACTTACTGTCTGGTTCCGACTCACTCGTAGAATCTTGCTGGGTTTCTGCAACCTGTGCCTTGTCTGTTGTTGGCTCTGGTGTTGACTTTTGTGTAGTTTCTATAACAGAGGCTAAGGTATTAACATCAGCATTTCTTTCAGCTGTAAATGTTACATCCTTTCCATCACTTACACAGATTATATCTCCTTGCATATCAGTTCTATAAGTCTTAACATCAGCATCTCGTAATCGGCTCAGAGCGTCTTCTGATGGATGACCATATGAATTATCCTTACCTACGGAAATAACAGCGTATTGGGGCATAATTTCACGGAGAAAAGGATAAGTTGTGGAGGTGTTTGAACCGTGATGACCCACCTTTAAAACAGTAGACCTTAAGTCATATCCTTTTGCTAATATATCTTGTTCCTCTTCACGCTCCGCATCACCAGTAAATAAGAAGGATGTGTCTCCATAGGTGACTTTCAAAACAATAGAATTATTATTAATGTCTTGGCTAGAAGTTACAGGACCTAATACTTTAACACGGGCACTAGCAAATTTGAATTCATCACCAGCTTTTGGAACTGTAATACTAACATTTTGCTCATCCAAATATTTAACAAAACTATTAAAAGCTCGACTATCATAAGCAGTTATTGGAGCTAGTACTGTCCCTACACTGGCATAATTAAGTGCACCTGCAAGTCCGCCAACATGGTCTGCATGGGGATGGGTATTTACAATGTAATCTAGATGGTCAATGCCATGTTTTTTAAGATAGCTATAAATCAAACTAGAATCTTCTGGATTACCTCCATCAATAAGCATTGATTTACCCTCGCAGAGAATTAAACTTGCATCGGCCTGACCTACATCTATAAAGTGAACCTCTAATGAACCATTACCATCTACATTTATCTTGTTCGTTTCTGTCTCTTCTACATTTGATACCTCATCTGTCTCTTGTATTGTTTCTTGTGTTTCTTTTTGACTTTCTACTTCTTCCTCTATTAAAGCTTCATCACTTTTTTCAGTATTAGACCTTAGAGTTTGACTTAACTCTTTTTTCTCCTTCTCTATAGACTTCTGAGAAGTTTCTTGTTCTATTATATCACTTTCACCACTAGCAGGCTCTACATCAGGTATGGCAACCATTGATATGGTTACTAGTACAAATGAAACAATGAAATTCAATATAGCTCTCTTTAAAGGTATAGATTTTTTCTTATGCATAAATATATCAATAAAATAAAAAACCATAAAAGGTAAAGCTAAATAAAACAAGCCATATCCAAAACCTTCTGTAAACATTGATAAGGCAATTATATAATAAATAGCCCCTATTATCATTTTGTACTTCTTACCACTTCTAAATCCTGGTATATATTTCAAAATGTTTTTCACATTAAACCTCCTCTAATATTTTTCCCAATACCATTCTCTATACTATTCTCTATTTGAGAAAAATATCTTGATTTTTACTATTCCCTAATTACTATTCCCTAATTTAATTCTATTATATTCTAAACCCAATTGTTCCTTATATCAAGGAAGTATCACTTATAGTTTCAATAAATTGATATATTTAAACAATTGTAAGAATTCGTCATTTCTATCTTCTATATTGTATTGTTATTTATTGGTTAAAATGGTATAATTAAACAAACTAAGTTTATGCCAACGTTTTATTATATAAGGAGGGTGTTATTCTATGAAAAAAGAAGAGAAAATATTTGATGGTATTACAAATGTAGATGATGAACTTATAGAAGAAGCTAAAAATACAAAAGCAAAAAAGGCCCACTTTAATTGGAAAACTTGGACACTTCTTGCTGCTTGCCTTGTTTTAATAGTTGGCATAGGTCAATTACTTTTTACCAACAAGAATGGTAATTTAATAATTGAACCAACTCTACCAGTTACTTACCCCCTGGCATATGCTTTTGATGATTATGAAACCAGATTCACAGTAGGTGATGAAAACCCAGTAGATGACCAACTCATTCATTGTATTAATGACTTTGCTTACGATACATGTTCCTTAGTACTAACAAAGGAAAATAAAAACACTAACTACTCTCCCCTTTCACTTTATTATGCCCTTGCCTTAGCTACTTCTGGGGCACAAGATGAAACAGAATCTGAATTACTTGACTTACTAAGAATGCCAGATAGTGAGTCTCTTGGGGTTCAGCTTGGTAACCTTTATCGTCTTTTATACTTTGAAAATGATATAGGAAAGTTAAAAATTGCAAACTCAATTTGGATGGACAATGATGTAAAGGGTGAAACAATCAAATTTAAAGAAAGCTTTGTAGAAAATGCAGTAAATAATTTTTATGCTAGTTCTTTTACTGCTGATTTTGCAGATGAAGACACAGCAGAAGCTATGTCTGATTGGATTTATACTAATACTGAAGGCACAATATCTCCTGATATTGAATTAAGAGATGATCAGATCCTTTCAATAATAAACACTATATACTTTTATGATGAATGGGTTGATAGATTTGAAAAGAATAAAACTGCTAAAGATACTTTTTATCTTTCAGATGGAAATGAAGTAAAAGTAGACTTTATGAATATGACAAACTCTTCACAACTCTTTTCAAAAGGAGAAAACTTTACAAGGTCTTCCCTGGGTCTTAAAAATTCAGGTGAAATGATTTTTATCCTTCCTGATGAAGGCTTTTCTCCATACCAAATAATAGATAGTCCAGAAAAAATCAAGGAGATTTTCCAAGGTGGTAGTGAAAGCATTGGTGATGTGATTTGGAAGGTTCCTAAATTCGAATTCGATTCTAAACTAGAAATGAAAGATGTCCTTAAAAAACTTGGCATTACTAGTGCTTTTACTGAAGATGCTGATTTTTCTGGGATGACTGATCATATAGCCTTTATATCTAACATATTACAAGGAACCTATATATCAATAGACGAAAAAGGTGTTGAAGCTTCAGCATATACAAGAATTGATTATGATGGGGCAGCACTTCCACAAGATACGGCATATATGATACTTGACCGACCATTTATTTATGGAATTACTTCAAGTAATGGTGTCTTATTATTTGTAGGAATATGTGAAAACCCTATGGAATAAAACACTTATGCAAGAATCCTTGGCCTCTTCCAAATCAACAGCCTCTTTACT
Organism: uncultured Lachnospiraceae bacterium; assembly: GCA_964643255.1. Taxonomy (GTDB): domain Bacteria; phylum Bacillota; class Clostridia; order Lachnospirales; family Lachnospiraceae; genus JAAYRG01. Next base: position 10,781 of record CAZXSM010000015.1, on the reverse strand, counting down.
AAAATTAGTCGCTACAAGTTAGCTTTTAATATATAAAGCAATCAATAAAAAACGGGTATTAGGCCCTATATATATCGCCTAATACCCATTCTTTATCTTTTTTAAAAATTATTCGTTAACTGAAAAATCTTCTTTTCCAACTCCACACATAGGGCATAACCAATCTTCTGGAACATCTTCAAATGCTGTTCCTGGTTCTACACCATTATCTGGGTCACCTTCTACAGGATCATATACATAACCACATACATCACAAATATATTCTTTCATCTTCATATACCTCCTTTATTTTATTATAACTTTATAGTCAGTATAATCTGAACTATAAACTTATTTTATATCTTAATCTCTTTTTTGTAAAGTCATTTCATAATTATTATATTAAAACAAAAACCTAAAGAATATTTTAAGAACACCTGCAAATATTAACATTAGCCTTTTAGACAAGGAGATCTTCTGAGCTTCCTTATCCTGAGGAGAGATACTTATATCTTTATCTATTACTTGAAGAGCCTCTTCTTCATATACTTTCATAGCTTGCCTTAGTTCTTCATTAAAATCCTCACTATCTATTACTACCATTGTTTCTGTATCGATATATGTACTTCTCATATCGAAATTAAAGGATCCAACACTTGAAAGTCTATCATCTATAGTAAAACATTTGCCGTGGTAGGAAATACCTGAATCATATTCCAGAATATTTACTCCTGTTTCTAGAACGTCTTCCTTGTTTTGCCAGTAATCAACTGCTCCAAAGGGGTTACCATTATTAGCAACCGAATTGGTCAGCATTGTGACATTTGGGACTTTATCACATATTGTCTCTAACTCATCCATCATCCAGTTATTTGCTATGATATAAGGGGTATGAAAACTTATTTCTTTCTGGCCATCTTGCATTAATTGAGATATTGTATAAAAAACAATTGGTTCTTTAGCATACACTGTTGTTGGGTTTGTTAATAACTGTATATTTTTGATTGGAAGTGTTTCACTGTAATAATCACTAGACTCGAACCAATCAGGATGACTTTTTTGCAAGCCTTCATATACTAACTTTAACTCTTCATTTACCTTATCTATTCGCTTTTTATATAAAAAGCCTAATTTGTTGCTAACTGTTTTATTATAATCATTGTTCCAAATCTCATCAAAATACTCGAGTAATTGCTTGGTGGAATGAGTTGGAGTATCATCAGGATTATAAACAAGTACATCAAGGTCATGGTTTTTGTGATCAGAATTTGACCCTAAAAAAGAACCAAAGATATTACGTCCTCCTAAAATATATAAACTATCATCCACTAATAAGTATTTATCATGAAGTCTTCCATTTATAGACCATGGTCTAAGTAAGGATATAGGATTATACACCTTTAATTCAACATTATCAGTTTCTGCTAAAGTAATAAAATACTTACTATCACTAAACTGTGCCAGTTTACTTACACCATCAACTATTACCTGGACCTCTACTCCTCTATTGGCAGCATCAATTAATGAAGCAAATATGGCTTTACCACTATCATCTGCATAGAACTGAAATGTAGATAAGATTACTTTCTCCTGGGCTTGTGAGATCATTCGAATTCTCTCTTCAAGGGCATCATCATTATCTACAAGCAAACGAACCCTTTCACTTATATAGTCATCTCCGTAATAGTTGGTCTTTTTAACCTCTTCAATTGTATCTTCTGTTACAGAAGGTTGTTTACAAAATGGAATTACTCCACCTATAATTATATATAGCAAAAAAGCAATTAGTGTTATTACAATTATTTTCCACATTTTTAATCTCTTTATCATTCGTTAGTCCTTAGCTCCTATGGGTCTATTAATCAATTAGTAAATAATGCTAGGACAATTATAACATAAGATTTTTAGTTTCTTATAATCCTATTAAAGTTTTAGATTTATTTAATAAGAATTTATTAACCTTATAATAATTTAAGTCCAAATATTTATCCCTCAATATCTCTTTTATTATAAGCCACAAAACCAAGCCCAATTAAGAAGAATGAAACAAGACCCATAATAACAAATGTTCTTATTTGAATCTCTTCATCTGCTAAGTTTGGAATATGATTAAATGGTGACAACTTAATAAGCCAATCAGGTAGTTGTAGTATTTGACCCATGTATTCTACAAAAAATGAAAATCCTAAATACATCCAAGTTAGGCTGGTTAATTTAGGCAAGCATCCTATTAGAAAAACAGCTATACTTACAAAGACTAACATGGCAGGTATATTAATAAGGGCTGCATTTAATAGGACATTGAAAGATACAAGATCCTCCATAACAAAAGCTGCTGCTGACCAAAGACCTAAAATTGATAGAAATTGTACTAAGACTGACCCAATTAATCCAATAATAGTATAACTTGCAAGGAGTCTGTTTCTTGATACAGGGCTTGCTAGTAATTGTTCTGTCCTATTATGTTTTTCTTCACTAATCAACCTTAATACAAACATAACTATTGGAATGGTTCCAAGTGCACTAATAATGGTAATAAGCATAGTTATGAACCTGTCTGTAAGACTTAAAGTTTCACTTTCAGGAAGCATTAGTTGAACTAGTTCACTGTTGTTTATAAAGCCTTCCAGTTCACCAAGAACCGAACCATAAGCAAGTCCTAGAACAAAGACACCAACTAACCATGCTATTATAGTAGTTCTTTGTATCCTAAGTGATAGTCCAAGGGGTGAGCTTAAAAATCTCGAACCATTACTTCTCCCCGGTTTAGCTGGAAGCATACCACTTCCCAAATCTCTAATAGAATTTAAATATAAAGATATAGCAAACATTATAAGAGATATAATCAATAAAACTAATATAGGCCACCAATTGTTATTAACATATACTTCTGTCTTAACTATTAAACCTAGGGGCGAAATATAAGATAATATCTCTATACCTGTATCTCCTATTCCTCTAATAATATAATCTAGTATTAAAAATCCAAAAGAAAAGCTTAAGGTTGTTCTAGTGTTCGATGCAATCTGGGCAAATAAACCCGTTAAGCTGGCATAGAATATGCCTATTACTCCAACCACTGCACCATAAAGCATAGAACCCTCAAAACCTACTGTTTCAATATCCAACAAGTAAATTCCAAATCCTATTAATAGGCTAATAATTACATTAACTATTGCTAGTATTATAAAAGTTGCTGTCAAATTAGATAAGGATCCTACTGGAAGGGAATTAATCATTTCAGTTCTTCCTTCTTCCTCATCTTCTCTAGTATGCCTAGTGACAAGTAAAATACTCATAATAGCAGTAAAAATTGCTGAAAAAACTATCATAAAATGACCTAATATAGCACCGTCTGTATAATTACTAAGACCTACACTGTATCCAAGCATAAATGTTATAGCAGGGTTTACCATGGTTTCTGCTAAAACTTGTTTGTCTGCCTGAGTCTGATATAGCTCTGGAAGTAGTGCAGCAATTGAGACTATAAATATGGATATTCCTAAAATCCAAAGCAAAAGTCTTAACCTATCAGATTTAGTCTTAAACCTAATAAGTACTCCAGTATTAGCAAAATTCTTTTCCATTAATCTTCACCCCCATTATCCATATAATGGCTCATAAACAAATCTTCTAAAGTTGGGGGAATACTTTCTAGATGAGTAACTCCATAGTCACTTATATGTTTTATAAGCTTATCCATGTCCCTTTGGTCAACTTGTAAGACCACAGACTCTCCTTCTTCTTTGATATTATATACTCCATCTAATTTATGAAGTCCTTCTATAGGTTTCTTAGTTTGAATTCTCATACTTGTTCTAGTTAAATGGCGAAGTTCACTTAATTTTCCTGATTCAATAATCTTACCTTCCCTAATAATACTAACTTTGTTACATAACTTATCTACTTCAGATAATATATGACTTGAAAGAAGGATGGTTTTTCCTGCTGCTTTTGCTTCCATCATATATTCTACAAATACTCTTTCCATCAAGGGATCAAGTCCTGAAGTAGGCTCATCTAATATGTATAAGTCAACATCTGATGCAAGGGCCGCTATAAGTGCCACCTTTTGTCTATTACCCTTTGAATAGGTTCTGCACTTTTTAGAAGGGTCTAGTTGAAACCTATCTATTAACTCTTGTCTTTTACTTTTGTTATTAGACCCACGTAGTCTTACAAATAAATCAATAACTTCTCCCCCTGTAAGATTTGGCCATAAATTCACGTCTCCAGGGACATAGGCTAAGTTTTTATGTATTTCAACTGAGTCCTTCCATGCATCCTTACCAAATACTTTGGCTTTACCTTCATTGGCCTTAATTATTCCCAATAAGACACGTATGGTAGTAGTTTTTCCTGCACCATTTGGTCCTATAAAACCGTATATATCACCTTTTTCTACACTTAAGTCCACTTGGTCTAAAGCTAAAACCTTACCAAAACTTTTACTAACATTTCTCATTTCTATAATTGACATACCCTACCTCCTATAACTATAATGACTCTATACTTATTTTATATATTATACCATTAATTTAGTACACTTAACAAATAAAGGGAGTTTTTTATGAAAAATACAAATAATAATCATAATCAGAATAAATCGGAATTATATTCACTTTTACAAAAACAACTTGTAGCTCTATTAGAAGATGAGTCTCATGTAATAGCAGGTCTAAGTAATACAAGTGCACTTCTATACGATGCATTAGATGATGTTAACTGGCTAGGTTTCTATCTAGTTCATGAAAATGAACTATTACTTGGCCCCTTTCAAGGAAAAGTTGCATGTGTTCATATAGCCTTTGGTAAGGGTGTATGTGGCACAAGTTATGAAAAAGGTGAAACCATTCTTGTTCCTGATGTTCACCAGTTCCCAGGCCATATAGCATGCGACAGCGCTTCATTATCAGAAATTGTTGTGCCTATATATTGTGATGATAAGGTTATAGGTGTTTTAGATGTTGACAGCCCTAGCCTAAACCGGTTTGATGACCAAGATAAGGAAGGTCTAGAGGGGATTGTAAGGATCTTAGAAGAATCTTTAGATTTTCCTAACTTTTCATATTAGGTAATATTAATCTCTAATGACAAAGAATAAATGAAGGAGTAGGATTAAAGCTTCCTGCTCCTTCATTTATTCTTATTATATTAAAATCAACTTTTTCTTTTCTGTATTAATTTACTTAAACCCTAATTCATTCTTTAGATGTTATTACATCCATCTTTTTGTATATTGAGTTTTCTGGAATTACTCCCCTAACCATAGAAAGAGGATATATTGAAGAGTTTCTGCCTATAACACTTCCTGGATTTAATACTGCGTTACATCCAATTTCTACATAATCTCCCATTAGAGCCCCTACCTTTTTTAGATTTGTAGGTATCTTGTCACCAGAATTATTTATTGTCACTAAGCTTTTATCAGACTTAACATTAGAAGTAATAGAACCTGCCCCCATATGAGCCTTATAACCTAATATGGAGTCTCCAACATAGTTATAGTGAGGTACTTGGACATTATTAAATAATATAACATTCTTAAGTTCTGTTGAATTACCAACAACTGAGCCCTGACCTACTATTGCATTGCCTCTAATAAATGCGCAGTGGCGTATTTCTGTATTCTTATCTATAATTGCTGGCCCATTAATACTTGCACTTTTAGCAACTGTGGCACTCTTTGCTATCCATATATCATCACCTATTTTATCATATTCTTCTTGGGGAAGAGTTGGCCCTCGTTCCAATATAAACTGGTTTATCTGGCTTAATATCTCCCAAGGATAAGTTCCATCCACAAACAGCTTACTTGCTATAGTCTGTGTTTTATCATACAGGTTTTGAACTTGTAAGTTTTCATTCATTATATTATCTCCTTAACATTTTAATAAAATTGTGCTATATAATCAAAATATTTATTCAATTTACCACTAATATTTGATTTCTTTACATTATTTGTATTGCGAGTAACAAACTCCTCTAATATAGCCATATACTCTTCTTCTGTAGTGGATCCCTCTTCAACATAAGTTAGTCCTTTTTCCCAACTTGCGGTAAGTTCAGGATTCAACAAAGACCGAATGGATAATGCAACTATAAGATAAATCATTTCACCCATTTGTGTAGGTGTGACAATTTGTGTCTTTTTATTAAGTTTCAAATAATTAATCTTATTTAACTTCTTTAGAATTTCTGCTCTTGTTGCACTAGTTCCAATTCCACTACCTTTAATCTGAGCTCTAAGTTCTTCATCCTCTATTAACTGCCCTGCATTTTCCATAGCTAAAATCAAAGAACCTGAATTATATCTTCTAGGTGGAGATGTTTCCCCTTCTTTTATATTGAAAGCCTTAACATCTACATACATTCCCTTTTTTAGGCTTTTTATAACTTCAAGTAAGTTTTCATCTCCATCACTTTTATCTTCCTCGCCCTCGTCCTCTTCTTCACTTGTTTTGTTAGCATTTTTATCTCTTTGAAATGAGTTGTTCATTATTTTTAGATAACCTTCATCTTCAAGTACTTTAAAGGAACTAAAGAAACTTTCCTTATCTATTTGGGCTGTAATATTAATTCTCCTATGGATTGTAGGAGGATAAAATATAGCTAAAAATCTTCTAACTATAAGTTCATACACATGCTTACTAGTAGATTGAAGAGAGTTTAGTGCATTCAAGCCTTGACCTGTAGGTATAATTGCATAGTGGTCTGTGATTTTCTTATCATCAACATATCTAGTCTTGTCAAGATTTTTATACATGCCTTTTTCTAAGATTTCTTTAGCGTAATCTGACCCATATACATACTTTGTTAATCCTTGTAGGTTTTTATTAATTTCCTTACTAACAGCCTTTGATAATACTCTGGCATCTGTTCGTGGATATGTTACCAACTTCTTCTCATACAATTCTTGAACCACCTGGAGGGTTTGGTCTGGATTAATTTTAAATATTTTTGAACATTCATTTTGTAACTCTGCCAGGTTATATAATAATGGTGGGTTTTTTCTTTCCTTCCTTTTCTCCAAAGATGATATTAAGGCTTGTTTATCATCTTCTGGTGGAACTTGACATGTATAGGTCTTTTTATTTCTTTCCACAGTTTCCTTGAAATTTGGAATACTTCCTAACAATTCTTTTATAAAGTTTTGTGCTACTGGAAGTTCTTTAAAACCATTATCTTTATAAAGGACAGGTGAGTTAAAATATTTAGAGCCTTCTACTGCTTTAAACTCTCCTTCAAATTCTTGACCTGAGTATATAAACTTACTGTTAACTCTGTAAAAGGGTGTCTTTACAAATTGTCTTATTTCTATTTCTCTTTTTACTACCATACCTAGAACACAAGTCATTACTCTACCTACTGATATTCCAGAATACTTTTTAGTATTCAAATAACCATTAAGTTGAGAACCATACTTAATAGACAAAACTCTCGAAAAATTTATCCCCATTAAGTAATCTTCCTTGGCTCGTAGATATGCTGAGTCTGACAAATTATCGTAATCAGACAAAGGCTTAGCTTCACGAATTCCTCTTAGGATTTCATCTTCTGTTTGAGAATCAATCCAAACACGACGTTTTTCCATGTCCTTTGGAACCTTAGCCATTTGGTCAACTAGGCGATATATATACTCTCCTTCTCTTCCTGAGTCTGTACATACATATATTATATCTATATCATCCCTGTTTAGTTGTCTCTTTACTATATTAAATTGTTTTTTAACCCTTGGAATTACTTCGTATCGGAATTCTTCTGGAAGAAATGGAAGATCTTCTTGTCTCCATTTTTTGTATTTAGGATTGTAAGCATCTGGATAACTCATAGTAACCAAATGCCCCACACACCAAGTGATTATAGAATTATCAGACTCCATATACCCGTCATTATTCTTGAATTTTTCCTTTAAAGCATTTGCAAATTCCCTTGCAACACTTGGTTTCTCAGATATGTATAGATTTTTAGCCATTTAATAACCAACTTTCAATAGTGTATCTACTTCATTTTATTAATTTTACTTTTATTAATAGAAATAAGTATAGGGAAAGTATATCATATTGAAATAACTTCTACAACAAATCCTCTTCCAGGTCGCATTATTCCTATTTTCTTTAGATTCCTCATATCTTTAGCCAAATATTATATTAAAGTAAGCAAAATTTTATATTTTTATTATGGTTACTTAATCAAATAGATGATATACTTTTTATTAATACTAGAATTAAGAAGAAGTCATTATGAATACATTTAAAATTTTTAGCGATTCATCTTGTGATTTACCAAAATCCTTGCTAGATGAATATGGTATAAGCCTAATCCCATTTTATATTACTCTTGACCAATCTACATTTCTTAAAGAAAATGAAGTTATAACAATTGAAGAGTTTTATAATAAATTATCCGATAAGACAATTTATCCTAAAACTTCTATGCCTTCAGTTTTTGATTATATTAATAGATTTGAACCAACTCTTAAAGAAGGTTACGACATCTTATGTTTTACTTTAAACCAGATCTTTAGTGGTTCATATACATCAGCAATAAATGCCTCAGAAATCCTATTAGAAAATTATCCTGATAGAAAAATTGTAGTTATCGACTCTAAACAGGCAACTGGTGGCCAAGGGCTAATTGTCTATCAAGCTGCCCGAATGATGGAGTCTGGAATGTCCTTAGAAGAAACTGCAGACAAAATTAATGAACTTAAGAAAACCTGTATAGTCATATTTACTGTAGATAGTTTGGACTATTTACATAGGGGTGGTAGAATTGGGAAATTAACCTCAGTTGCTGGAAATGCCCTTAGAGTAAAACCCATGATACGCCTTCATGATTCTAATACAGACTTAATATGCAATGTAAGAGGTAGTAAAAAATCATTAAATTATATAGTTGAATTTATTAAGAATTATTTCAAAGAAAATTGCCAATCATATAAAGACTATGACTTTATAACTGGAAGTCTTACTAGAGAAGAAGGTCGAGTATTTTTGCAAGAGGCCTTAGAAGAAGAAATAGGCAAACCAATCTCTCTTCCAAAATGCCATATTGGTGCAACTATTGGAACTAACACCGGTCCAACTGCAATAGGAGCTGGATTTATTAAAAAGTTTGATGCTTAAAAGATTCAAAAGGAGGTAACTATATGAACCTACAAACTAACAATCAAAAGCAAAAACCTGAAAACCGTTTTGAACTAATAATCAACGTAGCAGATATCGTGAAATTCCTTTGCATAACTACAGTAATAATTATATCAATTGTCTGCTGCAGCAAACTTCTCAACAAATTCCTAGATCACAAATCTCTCAATCTCTAATTCTAACAAAGAAATATTCCTGTTAGTTAATTTAATGTTTATGAATATCTATGGAATAATATTAACAAAGTCGCCAAAAAAGCCGGTCAGGATGATTGACCGGCTTTTTTATCGACCTCTACATTTAGTAGGGAAGAGGATATTTATCGTTTAATTCTTTAACCATTGATAGGACCCTTTCCTTGTTAGCTTCTACGTCTTCTAAGCTTAAAAGGATAGCTTCAGCTATTATATCCATATCTTCTTCATTCATTCCCCTACTTGTTACGGCAGGAGTTCCTAAACGAATTCCACTTGTTACACTTGGTTTTTCAGGATCGTCAGGGATTGTGTTTTTATTACAAGTTATATTCACTGACTCTAGTAGTTCTTCTGCAACATTACCTGTTACATTCTTACTTCTTAAGTCTACAAGCATTAAGTGGTTATCTGTACCACCTGATACTATATCAAAACCGCGTTTTTGTAAGCCACTTGCAAGAGCTTTTGCATTAGCTATAACTTGTTTAGAGTATTCTTTAAAAGAAGGCTCTAAAGCTTCTTTAAAGGCTACAGCCTTAGCTGCTATTACATGCATAAGTGGTCCACCTTGAGTACCTGGGAATACTGCTTTATTTAATTTATGCTCTTTAGCAAATTCTTCACTGGATAAAATCAGTCCACCACGAGGTCCTCTAAGGGTCTTATGTGTAGTTGAAGTAACCACGTGTGCATATGGAATTGGACTTGGGTGATGACCTGTTGCCACTAGACCTGCAATGTGAGCCATGTCAACCATCAAATATGCTCCAACTTCATCCGCTACTTGTCTGAATTTCTTAAAATCAATCGTTCTTGCATATGCACTTGCCCCAGCTACAATTAACTTTGGCTTACTTTCATGAGCTATTTTCCTTAATTCATCGTAATCAATAAAACTGTTTTCATCAACACCATAAGGCACTACGTTAAATGTAACACCAGACATGTTAGCCGGGCTTCCATGGGTTAAATGGCCACCATGGTCTAAGTTCATACCTAAAATGGTATCCCCTGGTTTTAATAGTGCATAATAAACTGCAAAGTTTGCCTGTGCACCAGAGTGTGGCTGTACATTTGCATAAGTACAATCAAACAACTCTTTTGCACGTTCTATTGCTAAATTCTCAACTATATCTACAAATTCACATCCACCATAATATCTTTTTCCTGGATATCCTTCAGCATATTTATTAGTAAGTGGACTTCCCATAGTCGCCATAACTGCCTTACTAACAAAGTTTTCTGATGCAATAAGTTCAATGTGATCTTGTTGTCTTTCTACTTCACTAGCTACAGCATCTGCTATATCCTTATCTACTTGCCTAATTTCATCAAATGAGTACATATAATTATCTTTCCTCCATAAATATATTTTCTTATATTTTCTTTGTATTTTATCACATAGTTCACTTTATTACTAGGACGTTTTAACACAATAAAGTAAATATTTTTTAAT
>CAZXSM010000014.1:10437-32452 GCA_964643255.1 uncultured Lachnospiraceae bacterium | reverse complement strand
AATCAACATATCCATCAATTCCAGGTACTCTTCCTTCATCAGTATATTGCCACATTACATAATGTATATATACTAATTCCACAAACAATTGCAATAATTATTATTGCAATAACTAAGATTTTACTTTTTTGTATATCTTTAACTCTTTTTTTCTGTTTATTATTCATCTTATCTTACTTGTCCCTTGTTATCTGTCTATTTTTTATTATATCATTATTATATCATAAATTTCAACTTTACCTTCAAGAATATACATATTACACCAAAATTTCACATTTGTTTTATTGACCTTTCAGAAATTATTATATAATATGGTATTAATAGATATGATTACTGTTTTCAATTAAATTATATTTCTAACCAACGTAAAACTAATTTAAATTTATTAAGGAGGATTTTATGAAGGACAATAATGAGAAAAATGTAAACAATGTTAATCCTATGGATAAGAATGAATTAGGACAAGGTTTGCCAAGTAAAAACGATAGGAAAGGTGATGTATCTCAGATAAAGACTGCTGCTGGAGCTCCCGTTGCAAGTAATCAAGATACTATGACCGCAGGTGTTAGAGGCCCTGCAACTTTACAAGATGTTTGGTTAACTGAAAAACTGGCACATTTTAACAGAGAAGTTATTCCTGAAAGAAGAATGCATGCAAAAGGATCTGGTGCATTTGGAACATTTAAGGTTACTCATGATATTACAAAGTATACAAAGGCTAAGATATTCTCAGAAGTTGGTAAAGAAACTGAAATGTTTGCTCGTTTCTCAACTGTTGCTGGTGAAAGAGGTGCAGCAGATGCAGAAAGAGATATTAGAGGGTTTGCATTAAAGTTTTATACTGAAGAAGGAAACTGGGATATGGTTGGTAACAATACACCTGTATTTTTCTTCCGTGACCCAATGCATTTTATAGATTTAAACCATGCTGTTAAAAGAGATCCAAGAACTAACATGAGAAGTCCTAATACTAACTGGGATTTCTGGACATCACTACCTGAATCACTTCATCAAGTTACTATTACCATGAGTGATAGGGGGATTCCTTCATCTTACAGATATATGCATGGGTTTTCTAGTCATGCTTATTCATTTATTAATGAAGATAATGAAAGAGTTTGGGTACAATTCCATTTTAGATCACAACAAGGTATTAAAAATTTAACAGACCAAGAAGCTGCAAAAGTTGTTGCAGATGATAGAGAAAGCCACCAAAGAGATTTGTATACAGCAATTGAAAAAGGTGAATATCCTAAATGGAAAATGTATGTTCAGATAATGACTGAAGAAGAAGCAGAAAATATGCCATATAATCCTTTTGATTTAACTAAAGTATGGTATAAAAAAGACTTCCCACTAATTCCTGTTGGAGAATTTGAATTAAATAGAAACCCTGAAAACTATTTCTCAGATGTTGAGCAAGCAGCTTTTAATCCAGCTAACTTAGTTCCTGGTATAAGCTTCTCACCTGATAGAATGTTACAAGGAAGACTGTTTGGATATGGAGATGCACAGCGTTACCGCTTAGGTGTTAACCATCATCAAATTCCTGTTAACCAACCAAAAGGCGTTAAGAATCCTCATTCCTTCCACCGTGATGGACAAATGAGAACAGATGGCAACCTAGGCTCAGAAAACCATTACGAACCTAATAGTTATGGTAATTGGAAAGACAATTTAGAATATAAGGAACCAGTTCAAAAAGGCGGAGACGTTGATAGGTTTGATTTTAGACAAGACGACCATGATTACTATACTCAACCTGGAATGCTATTTAGAGCTATGACTAAAGAACAACAAAAAGTGCTTTTTGCTAATACTGCAAGAAACATGGGAGACTCTACATTACAAATAAAACATAGACATATTAACAACTGCTACCAAGCTGACCCAGAATACGGTAAAGGTGTTGCGAAAGCCCTACATATAGATATTGAAGATGTAGACCTTAATCTTCCAACAAGAGATTCTCACGATGGTAACTACAAGGCTAATAATGCACATCCAGAACTAGACCTTCCATCAGTAGACATCTCAAAACTTCCAAACCAGAAAGAAATTAAAACTGATTATGACCCTAAAAAGTTTATCGCCCCTATGGATGATCCTCAATTATTATAAAATTTAAATATAAATAATCAAATTTAATAAAACCACATTATAAGGTGTGAAAGCTATGATATAATATTTTCGACCTTATAATGTGGTTTTTGTTTTGTATATTTTAATTAAGTTCTATATATTTAATTAATTTCTACATATTTGAAGACTTTTGATCTTTTGATTCGTTATAGATAATAAGTAGGAAGGAGGCGGATAAAAATTAATGATGAACAATACTTAGAATATTTAATTGATACATATCAAAATTTAATTTATTCAATTTGTTTCAAAATTGTTCGTGACTACTTTGAGGCACAGGATCTAGCACAAGAAACATTTATATCCGCCTATAAGAACCTTGATACTTTTGATCGTAAGTATGAAAAAGCTTGGCTTTCTCGTATTGCAACCAACAAGTGTCTAGATTTTATAAAGGGTTTTGATAGAAGGATTGTTCCTACACAAGATGATCACCTAAATCTACAAAGAAAGATTTCTACTAGTCCAGAAGAAAATATATTAGAGGCAGAAGCAAAAAAGCAATTATTTGATAGGTGTTCTAGTTTAAGGCAACCTTATGGGGATATTGCTTTAGATTACTTCTATAGGGAATTGACAGCTTCTGAGATTGCTAAAAAGACAGGGAAAAAGCTTAAGACAGTACAAACTCAGATTTATCGAGCAAAAGCATTACTTAAAAAGAAATATAAAAGAGGAGGTAGCCGTAATGAATAATAAAGAGAATATCAATTTTACAAATCAAGAAAATTATAACAAACATATTACTACTTCTGAACTAGAAGACTTTTTACAAGATAGGCTAAGTCCTATTGCTTTAGAGAGCCTTTTAGAACATATTTCTTCTTGTGATTACTGTGCTAATCTACTAGCTAGATCTATGGAAAAAAAATTAGTTCCAGCACCTGTAGATATGAAAATAAATATTTTAAACAAATCAAAACCTTTTAACCTACAAATTAATAAAAGAAAGAAAAAATCAAAACAAATGCAATTGTTTAAATATAGTTTTCAGGTTATAACTGCTTCATTATGTGCTATTATCTTGATTTTCTCCACTAACAAAATGCCAGATACTACTTATAGCGATAGAAACATATCAAGAAAAAATACTTTAGATGCTTTTCAATCACCCTTAATAACTACTTCCATACAGACTAAAATGGATCATTTTACTTATGAAATTTCAGAATTTTCTTACAAAATTATAAACCCGGAGGTTAATAAAAATGATCAAAAAGAAAAATAAGTTTTTAACATTCATATTCTCCCTTATGCCAGGTGCAGGCCAGATGTACATGGGATTTATGAAAAGAGGATTAAGCTTAATGTCAGCATTTTTCCTAATAATTTTAATAAGTGTTTGGCTAAATATAGGCCCACTCTTGTTTATTGCACTAATTGTGTGGTTTTATAGCTTCTTTGATACACACAATCTTAGATCTACATCAGATGATGAGTTTTATAATTTAGAAGATAATTATATTATATTTCCTGATTTTCTAGAAGGAATTTCAAAAAATATGCCAAATAGCAAGTTCCAAAAACAGTATATAAATATCGCCGCAATTGTTCTTATTATTATAGGGTTTACTATTCTATGGAACAACCTTTTTTCTATATTCAGTAGTATACTACCACACCGAATAAGTAACTTCTTTTATTCTTTTGGTTATCGCTTACCACAACTTGTTATTGCCCTTGGAATTATCTTATTAGGCGTTCATTTAATAAAGGGTAAAAAGGATGAACTTGATGATACTGAAGATGAGAAAAACGAAGTTGATGAAAATATTACTAAGGTTGATGAAAATGCTATAAAGATAGAAGAGACAGAACTTACAGACAAAGACAATAATTAAATACTTACATTTTAATAAAGGAGGAGCCCTAATTGAGAACACGTAGAGTTGGAACCCTAACCCTAGGCATAATGCTTATTACATCTGGCGTATTATTCCTACTAAGAAGCTTTACTAGTAATCTATCATATGAATTTATATTCAAGCTATGGCCCATAATTTTTATATTACTTGGATTAGAAATATTATATGCTCACTATAATTCTAATAAAGATAAGAAACTTCTATATGATAAAACCGCTTTTTTCTTAATAATTATTCTAACATTATTTGCTATAAGTATGGCTATAGTCGAGCTTGTTATAGATTATGCCAGCATGAATTTAATTCATTTATAAAAACAAGTAATAAATATTAAAAAGACATAATACTTGGATGTATATCCAGTATTATGTCTTTTTTGAAACCACTAATTCTATTCTATTAATTTAGTTTCATCGTCTGCTTCTAATATTTGCATAAATTCTTTACCAGTAATAGTTTCTTTCTCGTATAAATACATAGATATTTCATCAAGCTTTTCTCTATTATCTGTAAGTATCTTGGTCGCCTTATCATGTTGTGCTTTTACAATCTCTACAACCTTTTCATCAACCTTAGCTTGAGTTTCTGGTGAACATTGAGAAGTGTTTGCTCTCTTTCATCATTTCCAGAATGTCCACCACGTTTTTTACCTATAGCATCAATCTCATCTATAAAAATAATACATGGAGCCTTTTCTTTTGCCTGTTCGAATAAATCTCTAACTTTGGCTGCACCCATACCAACAAACATTTCTACAAATTCCGAACCTGAAATAGAGAAAAATGGCACATTAGCTTCACCTGCTACTGCTTTAGCCAACATAGTCTTACCAGTTCCTGGAGGACCTACAAGCAGAAGCCCCTTTGGCATTTTTGCTCCAATGCCTCGATACCTTTCTGGATTGTGCAAATAATCTACAATTTCTTGCAAACTTTCCTTTGCCTCGTCAACACCTTCAACATCTTCAAATTTAATACCATCTGACGATTGAACATATACCTTTGCATTAGATTTACCAAATTTCATGGAATTTTTACCGCCACCGGCTTTTTCCATCATTTTTTTAGACAAATATCTACCTATAGCTACAAAGATTACAATTGGAAATACCCATGTCAATAAAAAAGTTAACTGTTAGTAGTATTAGTAATACAATTAAATAATAGTATATTAAAGGTTTCTTTGGACTTTTTACTTCATTCATCACATTATCGCTCCTCTTCATTATAATTTTATTTTATATTAACAAGAAAGTTTTTATCATAAACAACTGTTATACTTATTATAACACAGTTAAAGTGTATGACTTATAAAATAATTATAAACTTGCTAAACTTTTTTTATATAAAGCTTTGTTTTCAAATTGATTTATTTAGATTCCTATAATAAAATAGTAACAAGAGAAAGTTTTATTGTAAATAAGAGCAAACTTAACATGTTTTTTACTTAGATTTAACTATATCTAATTAATTATTTACTAAATTATAATACAGTTAAAAAACCCCTTTCTCCGTAACTTGTTAATTTAAAATTATATTTTTGATAAAAAGATAATATATAAGAAAAAATAAGGAGTAACTAAATATGTATGGAGTAATAGATATTGGATCTAATACCATGAGACTTAATATATATGATTGTAAGGATAATCATATATCCCTAATGCTTTCGAAGAAAATAACTGCAGGACTTGTTGGCTACGTTAATAAAAAGGGGAATTTATCAAAAAAAGGAATCCAAAAAGCAGTTGATAGTTTAAATGAGTTTCAAATAATCCTTGATAGTATAGATCTTGATAAGACTTATGTTTTTGCCACTGCATCCCTTAGAAATATAAACAATTCCAAAAGTGCGACTAAAACCATAGAGGAAGAAACTGGTTTTGATATTGATATTGTATCAGGTGAAGAAGAGGCTGTCCTTGGCTATGCAGGTGCTTCTATAATCCTTAGTCTTGATGATGGTCTCCTCATTGACATAGGTGGTGGAAGTACTGAACTTGTTATGTATGAAAAGGGCGAAATCAAAACTGCTACATCCCTACCTTTTGGGTCTCTAAGCTTATACAATAAATATGTTAAGGATTTTTTACCTACTGAAAAAGAACTACTTAGAATGAAAAATCATGTGACAAAAAAGCTTAATGAATTTGAAGGGCTTGTTTCACCATCAAATACAGATCTTATATGTGGTGTTGGTGGTACAGTAAGGGCAGCTAGAAAGTTAAATAATAAAATTTCTAAACTTCCAGAAGATAATAACGTAATTAAGATAACTCATTTACATAAAATCTTCAATGACTATATATTAAAGAGACGTAAGTTTGTAAAAAATCTAATAAAGGTTGCACCAGACCGTCTCCACACTATAATCCCTGGGATGATTATATTAGAAACCGTAGCTAGTTATTATTCTAGTAGTAAAATACAAGTAAGCGATTTTGGTGTAAGGGAAGGATATTTATATAAAGCATTAAATGAACAATAATACTACAATTATATATTTTTACTAGGAGAGAATGGAGTAAGTAAACAAATGATTGCTGATAATCTTTTAGAGGATAATAATAAAGTTGTTTTTATGCAAAATCGAGAAGTTTCTTGGTTAAAGTTTAATGAAAGAATTCTTGAAGAGGCAGATGACCCTGATACGCCTATTTTAGAGCGGTTAAAATTTGTTTCAATTTATGCAACTAACCTTGATGAGTTTTTCAGGGTTAGGGTGGGAAGCTTGCTAGAAAAGTCAATCCATAAGCCTAATGCTATTGACAATAAGTCAGGTATGACTCCAAAAGAACAACTTGATGCTATATATCAAATTACAAGTAAGCTTAATATTAAATATGACAATTCATATAAAGGTGTAGAGGCAGTTCTTAGATCTAACAAAATATATTCCTTAGATTATGATGAGCTTGATAATAGGGAGAAGAACTACCTTAAAAAACTTTTTGACAATTCAATTTATCCAATTTTATCCCCTCAAATTGTAGACCCACACCATCCATTTCCTCATTTAAAAAATAAAGAAGTTTATATTGCTTGTCTTCTTAATAATAATAAGAACAAAAAAATATATGGTCTTGTGCCCATACCTGAAAATATACCAAAGTATATTTTTTTACCTGGTGAAAACTATAGGTATATTCATTTCGACAAAGTAATTACTGAGTTTATTGATGAGATGTTTGGAACATATAAAATGGTTGAAAAGACAAGAATATCCGTTACCAGAAATGCTGATATAAATCCTGAGAATTACCCCTTAGATGAACAGTATGACTTTAGAAATCAAATGAAAAAACTTCTTCGTCTTCGCAAAAGACTTGCTGTAGTTAGGCTAGAAACTAGCAATGAACTTAGTGATGACTTGAAGGAATACTTATGTGAACACTTGGATATTGAAGAGTATCAAATTTATGTAATGAATGCACCTTTAGAAATGCATTATGTCTATGATTTAATAGATGACATTACTAAAAATGATAATAAAAATTTATTATATGAGGCTTTTAAACCAGTTAAATCTATTCTTGTTCCTGAAACAAACATGATAGAACTTGCTAGTAAGAAAGATTTATTGTTTCATTATCCATATGAAAGTATGCGCCCCTTCCTTTACTTAATTAGACAAGCAGCTAATGACCCAAGAGTAATATCTATCAAAATAACCATTTACCGAATGGCCAAAAATGCTACTATAGTAGATTACCTATGTACCGCCTCCGAAAATGGCAAAGATGTTACTGCTATGATAGAGCTAAGAGCCAGATTCGACGAACAAAACAATATTGACTATTCAGAAAAGTTAGAAGATGCTGGTGTTAATATAATCTATGGGTTTGAAGAATATAAATGTCACTCAAAAGTCTGCTTAATTACATATCGAGACAAAGGAAAAATTCAGTATATTACCCAAGTTGGCACAGGCAATTACAATGAAAGTACTGCTAAGCAATATACAGATCTATCATTTATTACAGGTAATGAGGAAATTGGACTTGATGCTACTCAGTTTTTTAATAATATGTCTACTAATAACCTAGAAGGTAATTACAAACATTTCCTAGTAGCACCAATTTACATGAAAGCAAAATTAATGGAGCTTTTTGATGAGGAAATAGCTAAGGAATCAGAGGGAAGGATTTTTTGTAAAGTAAATTCACTCTCTGATCATGATATGATCCTTAAACTAGCCCAAGCTTCATCTGCTGGTGTAAAAATAACTATGATAATAAGAGGAATATGCTGTATACTGCCTGGCATCGAAGGCATCACTGAAAATATTGAGATTCGGGCCATAGTAGGTAGGTATCTTGAACATACACGGATATACTCATTTGGTAGTGGCATAGATCAAAAAATATATATTTCCTCAGCAGACCTTATGACTCGAAATTTAGATAGAAGAATTGAAGTTTCCTGTCCTATATATGATATAAAAATAAAAGAAAAAATAAATCATATTATTGAAACTACTCTTAAAGATAATGTTAAGGCCAGAATCATTGACTCCAATGGCGATTACAATAAAATCACCAACCAAGGAGAGCCTATAATTGCCCAAGATTTGTTTATAGAAGAAGCCTTGCAAATAGAGCCCTACAGACCATCTAAGAAAAATCTCTTATGGTCAAAAATTAAAAAGTTTTTTGGAGTTTAACATATCAAAATTTAATAAAGGGATATTTTGATTGGTGAATACCATCCATTCAAAATATCCCTTTATTATCTTTACTTAAATATCTCTTCTAGCACTCTCCCATCACATTCTGGGAATTTTAAACCTAGAATTTCCCCTATAGTTGGAGCTATATCTACTAGTTCTACATTTTCCATATGATAATTATTTTTTATTATATCTCCTGATATAACTAAATTGGTTAGGTAATTATCCTTATCTGGACTGTAACCATGGTTTGCATGTCTTATGCCTTTTTCCTTAAGATCTATTATTGTTTGGTCGGAAAGATCTTCTTCAAAGCTATATCCTCTTTTAGCTTCCACCATATATGGTACAGATTTATGAACATGGAATTTATCTAGTTTATTTCTATCATATATAGACTCAATCCCATATTTATCAGAATCTTTAGCCTCTTCTAATATTTTAAGAACTAAGTCTTCTGCTTCTTTGTCACCTTTCTTTATATAGAGATAAGCTGAACCTCCTGTTGGCTGCAGGTATGCCCTCCACTTTAATCTTCCATTTTCCTCATAAATCAACTTATTGTCTCTTAACAAATTATTAAGGTGGACCTTATAATCTATATCAATATGACCATGATCTCCTGATATTATAAAGACTGTTTCCTTTTCTAGCCCCGCATCTTTAACAGCTTCCATAATATCGCCAAGTCTCTTATCCATTCGTTTTATTGTTTTATCTACTTGTGGTCCTTTTGTACCATTCTTGTGTTTTGTGTCATCTAATTCTATTAAATGAAGTAATAAGAGATTAGGTTTTTTATTCTTTATTGTATCCACTGCACAAAGACTAGTAAAATTATCTAGATATGGCTGATTTACGCTACCATTCAACTCTTTGCCATATTTTAAGGCCAGCCTAAGAGTATAACCTAGGGTAGAATTTTTAAGCATCTTAAGTATTTGACTTTCGTTTTTAATAGCTATTATTTCAGGTAAATTATAATCAATAGAAGACTTGGCTGAAACTGGCCATAATATACCTGCTGTTTTCATACCATTTTCTTTAACTATATCGTAAATAGTTTGACCATTTACTTTATCCCTATACCAATACCATTCTTGATCTTTATCCTTAACGAATGTTTGTAAGGGCTTGTTATGAATAATATTATGCTTATCTGGGTAAAGCCCCGTAACATATGTAGTATGTATAAGATAGGTAAGGGTTGGATAAATGCTTTTTAAACTTGATGTATAGGCCCCATTTTCTATTAATTTCTTTAAATTTGGGAGGCTCTTAGCCTTTTGCCAATTATCTTCTGAAAATGCATCATAAGATATAAATATTACATGTTTAGCTCTTTTATCTCTGTTCATTTTCTACCTTCCTTTTAGATAAATATTACATAGCATCCTCTTGTAATAGTAAGTCGTTTATCTTACTATATATTTCCTTCCAATTATAAATCCTAACAATATTATCATTTAACTTAATCCTATTATAATTAGTATCAAAAAGTAACACTTTAAAGCCTGCTTCCGATAATTCAAGAGCATTGCTAGCACTATCCTCTATAAATATATCACAGCCTAACTCTTTTGCCTTTTCCACTTTATAATGACTACCTAATAGGAAAAGGTCATCATATTTGAATTTATGATACTTTAAATATGCATGAGTAAGCATTGTTAAGCTTTTTTCTCTAGCCGTTACAAAATATATGTAATGGTCCTTGCTTAATTTATTAATAAAACCTGGAGCGTCACTTAGAATTTGCTCATCCCAATGAAGTTTATATTTGTATTTATCATAAAACTTGTAATGTTCTTCTTCACTTATGTCAAGAATTTCGCAAATATTATATTGAGTTACATCTTCCTCTGTCACATTTTTTCCAAAGTGTTTATTATAAGGTTCAAGCCAATAATAAGGTTCTGTTATGGTACCATCAATATCAATACAAATGTTCAAATCCTTCACTTAGTTACCTCCTAATGTTTTAATAAATAGATAATTGCGAAACATCTTGTATTTTTATCGGAGCTAGTCATAATAACTAAAAACGGTGATCGTGACCCTTGACGCAAAGTCACCCTTATTTTAGTTAGTATGACTAACTCCTATTTAAAAAAATCTAAGTTTCGTAATTACCTATTAAAATAATAATATCATAAAATCAAGTAGATGTTAAGATAAGATAATCTTTAAACAATAAATTCCATTTAAATATCCAAATACCTTGACAAGTAAGCAGATGTTCGTATATACTCTATTCAAATTGAATATATATTCATCAAGAGTGACTGAGGGACCTGGCCCTATGAAGTCCAGCAACCATTATTTACATATGTGGTGCTAATTCCAGCGGTAGCTACCGGCAGATGAGGATTATTAATTGTAACTTTCCTATTTGCGGAAAGTTTTTTTTATTATTAGGAGGATTTATGAAAATAAGTGATAAGTTAAATAAAAAGAAACCATTGATTACATTTGAAATCTTTCCACCAAAAACCAATTATCCTGTTTCAACTATATATGAAACAATTGATGAACTTTATAGTTTAGAACCTGATTTTATAAGTGTTACTTATGGCGCAGGTGGAACTACAAAGGACAAAACCCTTGAAATTGCTTCATATATCCAAAACAAATATGACCTAACATCATTAGCTCATATTACATGCATTAGTTCAACTAAGGATGAAACTGATGTTTTATTAAACTCCTTAAAAGAAAAAGGAATTCAAAATATTATGGCCCTTAGAGGTGATTATCCTACAGATCCAAGTGTCATTGTCCCTGATGATAGATATAAAAACTCCGTTGAATTAATAAAGCATATCAAAGATATAGGTGACTTTTCCATTGGAGCTGCTTGCTATCCTGAAAAACATCCAGATGCCAAGACCTTAGATGATGATATTGATTTTCTCAAAAGAAAGCAAGATGTTGGTGCTGATTTCTTCACTACACAAATGTTCTTTGATAATGATGCCTTTTATAGCTTTTATGATAAAGCTGCTGCTAAAGGTGTTAGTGTTCCAATATTGGCTGGAATCATGCCAATACTTAACAAGAGGCAAGTTTCCACAGTTAAAAAATTAACTGGTAACTCTGTTCCTAAGAAACTACTTAGGGTTTTAGAAAAGTATGAAGATGATCCAGAAGCTTTATATGAAGCAGGAATGGCTTATGCAATTAGTCAAATTATAGAGCTCTTATCATGGGGAATTGATGGCATACATATTTACACAATGAACAAACCGGCAACTGCTAGGAAAATTATAGAGAGTATAACTGCGATTAGGAGTGTTTTGACAAATGAAGGCAAATTACAGACTGAACGCTAATCACATAGAAAGCAAAGAGATTAATATTGATAAAAATGAAGTTTTAAGATATCTAAATTACAAAAGTAAAGACATAGATGAGACAACAAATGAAGTAATAAAGGAATCCATATCCGAATTACAAGACATAAGTGAATTAAAATATGTCTATAGAATTTTCAATATTGAAAAAAACAAGAATAGGATTGATTTTGAAAATGAGTTTTCTATTACTTCTAAGGATCTTTATAAGTTGCTAGAAAATTGTGAAAAAGTGGCGGTTATAGCTGCTACCCTTGGTCTAGCAGTTGAAAAAAAAATTAGATACTATAGTTTAAGCCAACTTTCCAAAGGTATTATATTCGATACTTGTGCTACTGCTTATATAGAAGGTCTATGCGACTATGTTGAAGAAGAAATTGCAGCTATTGCAAGAGAAGAAAATTGTGGAATTACCTTTAGGTATAGCCCTGGTTATGGTGATGTTCCCATCACTCATCAAGCTGATATATTAAAATCATTAAATGCTAATAAACTTATTGGTCTTACAGCTTCGGATACATCTATATTAATTCCCAGGAAGTCAGTAACAGCATTTATTGGTTTTGATAAGTCTAATAGTAAGCAAACTTCTAAAAGTTTATGCTCTCTGTGTGGGATAAATGATAATTGTAGTTTTGCTAAAGAAGGAGAAATCTGTGGAAAGAAATTTGAATAAGATTAATCAAAAAAACGAATTAAACAAAATTGATTCTGACAATAAATTTGATAAAAAGGTAATTCCAAGATTAAAAGATAAATTTGCGATTTTTGATGGTGCCATGGGTACCATGTTGCAGGATATAAGCCTTAAGCCAGGAGAAATTCCAGAAGAACTCAACATAACTAATCCTGAAGTAATTATTGACATTCATCAAGCTTATTTAAACTCTGAAGCTGATATTATAACTACTAATACCTTTGGAGCAAATAGACTTAAGCTAGCAGATTCTCCTTATAGTGTAGAAGAAGTAATTACTGCTGGAGTTAATAATGCCAAGGAGGCTATAAGTAATCATCCCCTCCAATACTTGCTAAATGGTTCTACTTATTCTTATGACGAAGAAATGGGAGGTCATTGCATAAGCAGGACTATAGCCCTAGATATTGGACCTATTGGCAGTCTTCTGTCTCCACTAGGTAGTTTGAGTTTTGACCAAGCCTATGACATATTTAAAGAACAGGTTGTGGCAGGTGTTAAAGCTGGTGCAAATATAATTTTAATAGAAACTATGACTGATATCTATGAAGCTAAAGCAGCTATTCTTGCTGCCAAGGAAAACTCTGACTTGCCAGTATATTGTACTATGTCTTTTCAGGAAAATGGTCGTACATTTACAGGAACCGACGTGGCAACCTTTGTGTTTGTTGCAGAAGGTCTAGGTGTAGACGTACTAGGCGCTAATTGTTCTCTTGGCCCAGTTCAACTCCAATCTATAGTAGACGAATTTGTAAAATATAGCTCCACTCCTATAATGATTCAGGCAAATGCAGGACTTCCTAAATATAAAGATAATTCCACATATTACGATGTAGGTCCTGAAGAATATGCTAAAGAAATTAAATTAATGGCAGAAAAGGGAGTTACTACTTTTGGTGGTTGCTGTGGAACAAGCCCTGACTACATAAAAGCTATTAGAAATGAACTTTCAGAATTAAAGCCTATAAGTATTGAGAGAAAACACTTCACTGCTTGTACTTCATCTACGAAAACTGTATTTATAGGAGATGAAACCAAGGTAATAGGTGAAAGAATAAATCCTACAGGTAAGAAGGATTTAAAAGAAGCTCTTAGGTCTGATAATCTAGATTTTATTCTAAAAGAAGCTATAAACCAGCAAGATACAGGATCTGATATATTAGACATTAATGTTGGACTTCCAGATATTGATGAAAAGGAAATGATGGTAAAAGTTATAAAAGAAGTACAAAGTATGGTTTCCTTACCTTTACAAATAGACAGTGCCCAGGTAGATGTTATTGAGTCTGCCGCTAGAATTTATAATGGAAAACCTATCATTAATTCAGTAAATGGTAAGCAATCTAGCATGGAGTCAATATTTCCTATTGTTAAGAAATACGGTGCCCTTGTAGTTGCCCTAACCCTTGACGAAAACGGAATTCCTGATACTGCAAAAGGCCGCCTTAAAATAGCTAGCAAATTAATTGATACAGCTAAATCTTACGGTATACCTGAAGAGAACATTCTTATAGACCCCCTAGTTCTAACAGCTTCTGCCCAACAAGAAGCTGTAATGGAAACCTTGAAATCCATTCCATTAATCAAAGATAAGTACAATGTTAAAATAGTTCTTGGAACAAGCAATATATCATTTGGACTACCTAATAGAAACTTATTAAATACAACCTATCTAGCAATTGCCTTAGCTTACGGCTTAGACGCTCCTATAACAGATTCTACCAATCAAGCAATTATGGGGGTTATAAGATCATATAAAGTTATAGCTAATCAAGATAAAGATAGTAAAGAATTCATTGATGCATATAGTAATGTAACTGTAACCACATCAGCTACAAGTAATACTACTAAGGCTAAAACTAGATCTCAAGCACAAGATAATGATTTGTTAGAAATAATCATTAAAGGCTTAAAAGATGAAGCAAAATCCAAATCCCTAGAATTATTAGATAAGTATGAACCCTTAGATATTGTTAATGAGTTTATTATTCCTGCCCTAGACATAGTTGGAGATAAATATGAAGAACAAGAAATATTTTTACCTCAGTTAATTAGAAGTGCCGAAACTTCCAAAGAAGTATTTGAAGTAATAAAAGAACATATTGCACAAGAAAGTGATTCTAAGGATAAAAGCATAAGCTCTAAGATGCAATTTAAATCTAATAAAATAGTTATAGCGACCGTCCTAGGAGACATTCATGACATAGGTAAAAATATTGTCAAGCTTATCCTAGAAAACTATGGTTATACCCTAATAGACTTAGGCAAAGACGTTCCAATAGAAAAAATTGTAGAAACAGTTCAGAAAGAAGACATTAAACTAGTAGGGCTAAGTGCCTTAATGACAACCACCGTTAAAAACATGGAGGCTACCATAAAAGCTCTTAGACAATCATGCCCTGGGGTAAAAATAATGGTAGGGGGAGCAGTTCTAACCCCAGACTACGCAATTCAAATTGGAGCTGACTACTACTCCAAAGACGCCAAAGGTGCAGTAGATATAGCCCGCCAAGTCTTTAAATAACCTATCAAAAGATGTCTTATTATTTTAAAACTTGACTTATGGAATTAATATAGTTAATATGTCTCTTTAATATAAACTTTATAAAAGATAATAATCTAATGGAATTATTCATATAAGTTTATTTGATTAATACTATATTATAAGACATAATTTAGGGAAGGTGAGGCATTTGTCTAAGGTAATAATAATTGGTAATGGACCTGCTGGTATATCAGCAGCTTTATATACTACAAGAGCAGGTATAGATACTACAGTAATTGGAAAGGATCACGGGGCATTAGGAAAGGCTAAAGAAATCGAGAACTACTATGGTCTCGCGGAGCCTGTTTCAGGTGCAGAATTAATTACAAATGGCATCGAAGGCGCAAAAAGAATTGGTGCTGAAGTAATTAAAGATGAGGTTTTAGATATTTCTTTTGAGGATAAATTTACCGTAACTACAAACACAGAAAAATATAGTGGCGATGTTGTAGTTCTTGCCACAGGAACCTCTAGAGCTGCTCCAAGAATTAAGGGACTTAGGGAGTTAGAAGGTATGGGAGTAAGTTACTGTGCCACATGCGACGCCTTTTTCTATAGAAATAAAGATGTTGCCGTACTTGGAGCAAGTAGCTATGCTCTTCATGAAGCACAAGAATTGTCAGCAACTTCAAAGTCTGTAACCATACTAACTAACGGAAAAGAACCAGACTTTGAAACTCCAAGTGAAGAAAATATCACAGTAAATACTATGAAAATCACAGAAATTGCTGGAGAAGAGATTCTAGAAGGAATTGTATTTGAAGATGGTAGCACTCAAACTATCGCTGGCTTATTCATAGCAATTGGTGTTGCTGGTAGTACTGACCTAGCAAGGAAAATTGGAGCTATAGTAGAAAATAACAAGATACTTGTAGACGAAAATATGGAAACCAACATTCCTGGTCTTTATGCTGCCGGTGATTGTGTAGGTGGACTCCTTCAAGTATCAAAGGCTGTTTCTGATGGTGCTAAAGCCGGAACAGAAATTGCTAAATACTTAAGAAAGAAAAAGGCTAATGTAAAGGTGGCTAGCTTATAAAATTTCTTTTAAAATTAATAATAATAATAATATGGGAAGATATATGATATATAAATCATATATCTTCCTTTTTCTTTTGATATTTTATCAAATTGATCCAAGCTTTCTTTAAATAAGTCATTTTAAAAATTTTAAAATATTTATTGACAAAATTTATCTAGTAATGTATCATTGTATTAGTTGCTTAATACAATAGCACAATAATACAAGGAAAGGGGAATTGTAATGGCATGGGATTTATCATCAGACCGACCCATATACACACAACTAGTAGAACAAATAGAGCTAAAAATCTGCTCTGGCCTTTATGAACCTGGTTCTCAGATACCATCAGTAAGAGATCTCGCAGCTGAAGCATCCGTTAACCCTAATACAATGCAAAGAGCTCTTTCTATTTTAGAAGATTCCAACTTGTTATACAGCGAGCGTACTAAAGGAAGATTTGTAACAGAGGATACTTCTTTGATTCAAAAAACAAAGCGCAAGTTAGCACAAGAACATATTGAAGCCTTTTTATCGAATATGACTGAACTAGGATTTAATGATCAAGAAATAATTGAAGTTATGAATGACACTATAAGGGGGAATAAAAAATGAGTTATATATTAGAATCTAATAATCTTACTAAAACCTTTGGCAAGACACTTGCTCTGGACAATGTAAGTCTTAAAGTTCCAAGGGGTAAAATAATTGGTCTTCTAGGTTCAAATGGAAGCGGTAAAACTACATTTATCAAGCTTTGCAACGGTTTACTTACACCTAGTAAAGGAGATATCTTGATAGACGGCATGAAACCAGGTATAGATACAAAATCTATAGTATCTTATTTACCTGAGAGAAATTATCTAAATAACTGGATGAAAGTTAAGGATATAATTGACATGTTTAAGGACTTCTATAAAGATTTTGACCAAGAAAGAGCCTATGACATGTTAGATCAATTACATTTAAATCCTGATGACAAGTTAAAATCCATGTCAAAAGGTACTAAGGAAAAAGTTCAATTAATCTTAGTAATGAGCAGGCAAGCCAAACTATATCTACTTGACGAACCTATTGGAGGAGTTGATCCTGCTGCAAGGGACTACATTTTAGATACTATTATTAAAAATTATAATCCAGATTCAACTATAATATTATCTACTCATTTGATTGCTGATATAGAGAAAATATTAGATGATGTTATCTTCTTAAAAGATGGTAGAGTTACACTAACCAAGTCTGTTGATCAGATTCGTGAAGAAGAAGGTAAGTCTGTAGATTCATTGTTTAGGGAGGTCTTTAAATGATAAGAAAATTATTGAAATATGATATAAAATCATCAGCAAGATATTTACTTCCACTTTATATGGTTTTTCTTGCTATTACTATAATCAACGGCGTTATAAATCCTTTTGAAGTTCTAGAAAATGTTAAGGGCTTTAATTTACAAATGATCTTCAGTACTATAATTATTATCTTATATTTCATAATGGCATTTGGAATTTTAATTGGTACTGCAATTATCATGATTCAAAGATATTATAAAAACTTACTAGGTGATGAAGGTTATCTTTCATTTACACTACCTGTGGAACCTTGGCAACACATTGTAAGTAAGTTAATTAATACAGCATTATGGATAATTATAAGTATACTTATTGTTTTTGTATCTGCCTTAATTATAAGCAGAACAAGCATGAGTTCTTTTATAGATGGTTTCAGATTATTTTTAGATGAACTTGGGATTGTATTTGGATCTAGCATCTATATTAGTTTTCCTCTTTATATGATAATTGCCTTTTTACTGTCAATACTTATCATATTTAACGCAATTACAATAGGCCATCAATTCCAAAATAAAATAGCCGCTTCATTTGTTGCGTATTTTGTTTTATACTTAATTACTCAATTAGCAATATTACTTACTATTGTTATATACATGCTTACTTCATATAGTAGCTTTGCAAATATACCCATGAATCCAGATTCAATCCCTAATGGAGATATTTTATTCGCATCTTTAAGTGTAGTTTTACTAATATTAGCAATTGGTCATTATTTATCTATCAATTATCTTTTTAAGAACAGATTGAATTTAGATTAAGTAAAGTTTTCAGCTGTTTCTTCGTAATCTTTGTTTCTAGATAGATCTAAGTTAGATAAAATGGAGGCTAGTACTATTAGGCCTCCTCCTATTAGTAAGTTGATTGTGAAGGGTTCTAGACCTAAGATCACTGAGAACAGGCCTCCGAAAACACCTTCTAAGGATAGAATTATTCCCACCTTGGCGGCTGATACATGTTTTTGCGCCCTGGTTTGAAGAAAGAAGCAAATACAGGTGCTAAAAATTCCTAAGTACAAGATAGGTAGTATCCCCTTTTGTATGTTAGCTCCTTGGATTTCTTGTCCGGAAAATATAAATGATACTACAGATAAAATTGTAGCTGTTAGTATTTGTATAAAATTTATTCTAATTGGGTCTGTATCATAAGTAGCTTTTTCTAAGTAGGCAATTTGTGATGCAAAGAAGAAGGCAGCTAATAATACAAGTATATCTCCCCTTCCAAGGGAAAATGCTTCACCATCATAACTTAAAACCCCTACACCCACTAAGGTTAATATGGTTAGGAATATTGTTTGTAAATTAGGTCTCTTTTTGCTTATGGCCCAAGATATAAATGGAATCATAATTACATTTATTGATGTTAAAAATGCAACATTTGAAACATTTGTTGTTGTCTGGCCTAAAGTTTGTGTATAGAAACCAAGAAACAAAAAAACACCAGCTACTAGACCATATAGCAGTTCTTGCTTACTTATACTTAGAAGTTTCTTATTTGAGATTATAGCTATCATAATTGTTGCAATTATAAACCTGCTAACCATAATTAATGACGTAGACCAATTAGCTTGTATAACCGCTTCAGTAGCTATAAATCCACTACCCCAGATTATTGTTACTATTATTAGTGAAAATTCAGAAATTTTTTCTTTATTCTTTATATTCATATCTTTAGCCACCTTATCTAATTTATATAAATCATTTTTAATATTCTTTTATGTTTTTTATTCTTTTAAAAATAAACACAATATCCATTATATCTTATATATTGAGATATTTCATCATTTTACAAAACATTATTTTATTAAGCAATAAAACAATATTTCATTATATATTATAGGTAAGTGCCTCTTGGAATCATCTTGTTTCTCTTTGTTATTAGATGATTTTTTGATATACTATTATATATCTTGTATAAATAATTGGCGAACCTAATTGTATTATAGTCGGAGTTAGTCAATTGTTTAATACAGTTAGTTGGTTGGTTGAAAGGAGAAAATGAAAATATGATACATATTAAAAATGGTAGAATTTATACAATGTTGTCAGACGAAATAATAGAAATTGGCGAAATATTAATTAAGGATGGAAAGATTATAGATGTTGGGCTAGATATTGATACGCCAAATGATTGTCAAGTAATTGATGCAGAAGGAAGAATGGTAACTCCTGGTTTTATAGAGGCTCATTCCCATGTAGGTATAGGTGAGACAGGAATCGGTTTCGAGGGATCAGACTACAATGAAAGTATTGACCCTATAACCCCTCACTTGCGGGCAATTGATGCTATT
This sequence comes from uncultured Lachnospiraceae bacterium, assembly GCA_964643255.1. Taxonomy (GTDB): domain Bacteria; phylum Bacillota; class Clostridia; order Lachnospirales; family Lachnospiraceae; genus JAAYRG01. The sequence goes on along the minus strand of CAZXSM010000014.1, from coordinate 12,528 downwards.
AACCCAATGGACAGTGCCTTACAAGAAGCTTATGAGGCAGGGGTAACCACAGCTGTAACAGGACCTGGAAGTGCTAACGTAGTTGGAGGTACTGCTATGGCCATAAAAACTTATGGTCACAGAATCGATGACATGATTATAAAGGATCCAGTGGCTATGAAAGTTGCATTTGGTGAAAATCCTAAAAGGGTATACAGTGGACAAAAAAAGTCACCAGTAACAAGAATGGGAACAGCTGCAGTACTTAGAGATTTATTGTTTAAAACAAAAGTATATTTAGAAAAGAAAGAAAAGGCACTAGAAGAAGGAAAAATTCCTGACTTTGATATAAAACTAGAAGCTATGATTCCAGTAATTAAAAAAGAAATTCCTATTAAAGCACATGCTCATAGGGCTGATGATATCTTTACTGCTATTAGAATAGCCAAGGAGTTTGACATTGACATTACTTTAGACCATTGCTCAGAAGGTCACCTAATTGCCAAAGACCTTGCAAAAGAAGGTAAGGGTGCAATAGTAGGTCCAACTTTCTCAGATGCCTCAAAATTCGAGTTAAAAAACAAAACTTGGGACACACCAAAAATCCTAGTAGAAGCTGGCTTAAAAATAGCCATAACAACTGATTCCCCTGTAACTCCACTTAAATATTTATCCCTATGTGCAGGTCTCGCTCACAAAGCTGGCTTAGATGAATACGAGTCACTAAAAGCCATCACCATCAATCCAGCCCAAATTACTGGAATATCCGATAAAGTTGGTAGCATTGAAGTTGGTAAAGATGCTGATATAGTTATATTTGACGGAAACCCAATAAAAGATATAGACCACTATACATACATGACAATAATTGATGGAGAAATAGTATATAAAAGAAATTAGTAAGTAAAAATGGTGCCTGCAAGGGCACCATTTTACTTACTAATTAATCATAATACTTCATTAACAAATATATCCACAAGACTGGAATCGTATTGACTTCCCCTACCTTTTTTCAGTTCAGCAATAGCATCTCTCTTACTCATAGCATCCCTATATGGTCTAACAGAAGTCATAGCTTCATAGGAATTAGTAATTGCGATTACTTTAGATTCAAGAGGTATCTCACTAGCTACTAAACCATCAGGATAACCTGTCCCATCAACTCTTTCGTGATGGTGAAGAATTGCCTCTGCATAGTTTTCATACTCATGCATAACACGTAAGATTTGATAACTAGCTTGAACATGACCTTTAACTATTTCAAATTCCTCGTCAGTTAATTTGCCTCTTTTATTTAAAATTTCCTTTGGGACAACTACCTTTCCAATATCATGTAATCTTACTGCACTAGCAAAAGAAGATACTTCTTTATCTGACTTACCAATAACTTTATATAAAGCTTTTGAGTAAAAACTAACCTTGTCTAAGTGGTCTTGTACAAAAAATACATTGTCCCTGTTATAAGTCATAAACTTCCTTACCATCTTGTTCATAACAGGTCGTCTGTTTGCCTGTTTGTCTTGATACATATTGGTATCAGCTGATTTTATAACATCTACAATCTTCTCTTCTGGAGAGCTTTTAACTGCACATCCAACTGATATAGATGAAATTAATGGTTCAACACTATACTTGTCAGCATCCCTATATATCTTACTTTTAATTCGTTCAGCAGATTCTAGGTTTGTCCTAGGGAGAATCACACTAAACTCATCTCCACCTGTACGTGAAATAAAATCTTCTTTTCTAAACACATTTCTAAAAAGATCTGACGCTACTTTAATTAATTCATCTCCTTTAGCATGGCCGAAGATATCATTTGCTAATTTTAAATTGTCAATATCTAATACCATTATTGTGATAGGTAAATTTTTCTCTATATCTACTTCCCTAATTAACCCTTCCATAGTGATGACGGTTATATAGGCCTGTAAGTTCATCATGTATGCTTAAAAACTCTATTCTTTTTTGGTTTTCGTACCTTTCAGTTATATCCCTAAAAGCTAATACAAAGCCTGCCATTTCTCCATCATTAAGACTTATTGGGGATAGTTTCATAGCAATCCTAATTAATCTTCCGTCTAGTGTTTCTAGCAAAGTTTCATCATCATT
>CAZXSM010000014.1:0-10337 GCA_964643255.1 uncultured Lachnospiraceae bacterium | reverse complement strand
TTTATTAGTTTTTCGTTCAAAAGCTTACTCTGGGTGATATCATCACATTCTATTGCTAGATTTGCTTCATTATAAGAATATACTGATACTGTCAGCCATTTATTAAGTTCTTCTATGTATAACTCACTTTGCCTAGATGAAATTTCAGATCTTAATAACTTTATCAATGTTTCTTCAATATCATATTTATTTTTCAAAGATACAATTCCAAATAAATCTTTACCTATTATCTGATCCCTTTCACTATTAACTATTCTTTGAAAGGCTTCATTGGCAAATGTGATTATATATGAATATTGAAGATCTTTATCTTGCTTTTCCTGGTTTTTAACTTGAACTAAGGCAAGACCCTTGGTCATTTTTTCAATCAACATAGCTTTTTCCTGAATACATTCTTCAGCTTTAATTTTAACTTTATACTGGGCTTTTACTAATTTTATAATATGTTTTGCAATAATAAACTGGATTATAATGAACATTATTATTAAGCCCAGGGTGTTATATATTGCTAGATTCTTACTTAATTGATTGTCGAATAATAAATATATAACAAATATATTTATTGCTGCAATAAAAGCCGTGGAAATTAAAAGGAATATCTGTATTCTTTTAAATGCTAGTCTCACTATGTTTCACTCCGTTTTCTTATTATAATATAATTATACAAAATTTGGATAATTAAATCAATGAATACATAGAACTTTTTCAAATAATATCCTTTATTTTAATATTTATTCCATATACCTACAATTAATAACATCCCTCCTGATTTTTTTACATAATTATATTATAATACCTTACTCTCATACTTCTTTAGTTGGTTAACATATTGTTTTCCTAATCTAGAAAGAGGCATATTTTTCTTCTTAATATAACCAATAGTAATGGTATCTTGAGTGTTAAGTGGGATTGCAGCATAGCCATCTCCATTAAGTTCTTCACATATAATACCTGAGCACAAGGTATAAGCATCAAGTCCTACCATAAGATTAAGAAGGGTTGCCCTATCATTGGCTTTAATTATTTTATTATAATCATATGTGCTAAAAACCTCTTCTGCAAAATAAAAGGAATTATTTTCACCTTGATCAAATGAAAGACAAGGGTAGTCTTTCAAGTCTTCAAAATCAATTATATCTTTCTCTGCTAAAGGATTACTTTTGGCCAGGTATACATATATAGGGCAATTGAATAATTCTATAAATTCCACTTGATTTTCACGGAAGACTTTTCTAAGAGCCTTGTCGTTAAATTCATTCAAATATAAAACTCCTATTTCACTTTTTTGATTTTTAACATTGCTTATAACTTCGTATGTTTTAGTCTCTACAACAGTAAATTCATAATCCTCCATATTATATTCTTTTGCCAATTTAATAAATGCCTCAACTGCAAAAGTATAATGCTGCATCGATACACTAAACTTCTTTTTCAAACCTTGTTTTTCAATATATTTGTCTTCTATTAAGTTGTATACTTCAAGCATTTGCCTAGCATAGGCTAGAAATTCTTCGCCTTCAGAAGTAACAATGACTCCTCTGTTAGACCGTAAGAATATTTCTATTCCTATCTCTTCTTCTAACTCTTTTATTGCACTAGATAAGCTAGGTTGGCTAATAAATAGTTGTTCTGCTGCCTTATTCATCGATTTATTGTTTGCAACGAATATTGCATTCCATGGAGACCACATTGTTGCTGCAAAGAATATATATGGTGGAACTTTTAACTTATTAAATCACACAGCAAAAGGATGGGGGATTGATACAAGTTTTGTAGATCCTTTTGATTATAAAGAAGTAGAGAATTCTATTAAGGATAATACCAAACTCCTTTTCATTGAAAGTTTAGGAAATCCTAATTCAGAAGTTGTTGATATTGAAAGATTAGCGAATATTGCACATGCACATAATATTCCATTAATTGTTGACAATACATTTGCAACACCTTATTTGTTAAGGCCTATTGAATATGGTGCAGATATAGTGGTTCATTCTGCTACAAAGTTTATAGGTGGACATGGAACTAGTATTGGGGGAGTTATAGTAGATGGCGGCAAATTTGATTGGCAAGCTTCAGGTAAATTCCCTGAACTAGTAGAAGTAAATCCAAGCTATCACGGCATTAGCTTTGCAAAAGATGTCGGGGCTGCAGCCTATATAACTAAAATTCGTGCTTTACTACTTCGTGACACCGGAGCTACCCTTTCTCCTTTCCATGCTTTCTTGTTCCTTCAGGGACTAGAGACATTATCCCTAAGAGTGGAACGACATGTGGAAAATTCATTAAGGGTTGTAGAATATCTAAATAATCATCCTCAAGTTGAAAAGGTTAACCATCCTTCAGTATCAAATGACTCAGACCAGAAAGCCTTATATGAAAAACATTTTCCTAATGGTGGTGGATCAATATTTACATTTGAAATTAAGGGGGATGAGCAAAATGCTAAGAACTTTATTGATCAATTAGAATTATTTTCATTACTTGCTAATGTAGCGGATGTTAAATCCTTAGTTATTCATCCCGCATCAACTACACATTCTCAGATGACAAAGGATGAACTTGCTAATTCTGGTATCAAACCTAATACTATTCGCCTATCAATAGGGACTGAAAACATTGATGATATCATTGAGGATCTAAGTGAGGCATTTAAGGTTATAGCATAATGTGTTTAAGAATTTGAGACTATTGGGAAGACTGGCCTTTATCTTATTGGCAGTCTTTCCAGTAGTTTTTAGTGTTAATCACTAATTTTAACTGAATTTTTCATCAAACTTTTCTGCTAGTGAATTCACTAGAAATAATTGACAATAAGCCTTTTTCTAGTATAATTAAAGGAAATTATATACAAATACTTAATAAGGAGGAAATGAACACGAAGGAAAATATATTAAAGCAATATGGCCAAAGGCCTAGTTTTAAATCTGTCTTAGGATTAATCGGGTGTTTAGGATTTGGATTAATTCTAATGTCTAATCTTCTATTCTTATTTAAGGGTATTATATATCCAGATATACCTACTTCTCTTTTTGGGATTACCCCTATGATTGTTATGTCAGGGTCCATGTCAGGTTTTGATGAAGGACACATCGAAGTCGGGGACTTAATATTTGTTAGCAATGTTAATGAAGATGACTTAAAAGTCGGAGATGTTATTGGCTTTAAGCCTGAAGGAGCATCTAATCTTGTTACCCATCGAATTATTTCCATTGAAAAGGATTCAAATGGATCTTGTCGTTTTAAGACTAAGGGCGATGCTAGTAATGCCGCTGATAAAGACCTAGTCGCTCCAGATCAAGTGATAGGCAAATATGTTTCAAGGATTCCTGAACTTGGGAACTTCGCACTCTTCTTACAAAGACCTCTTGGAATGGCAACATTCATTGGTATTCCTATCTTCTTATTTCTTATCTACCATTTCATGTATAAATATCTTTATTCCAAATTAGAAAAAGAGAAAAACATTAAGTTAGAGGCTGAGATTGCTAGACTTACAGATAGCTAAGAGGTTAATCTTTTACTTGTAACTATTGATAATATTAATAATTATTTTAAAGGAGGAATTTTATTTGACCAAAACCAACACAATAAGAGCAGCCATGTTTATATTTGCTCTCACACTAATTACTTCAACTTTTGTTGCTAGGACATTTGCTAAGTATGTTACAGAAGCTGGTGATGAAGCTTCAGCAAAAGTAGCTTATTGGGGATTTAATGCTAGTGAAAGTTCCATTGACTTAAGTGACTTATTTAAGCCTAGTTATAGCAATAGTAGTGGTGATGAAACTGTATTAAGCTCTAGTAATGTAATTGCACCAGGTACTAGCGGAAGTGCAAGTTTTAGCTTTCCTTATGAAGGTGGTAAAGCAAGCCCTGATGTAGCTTATGACTTTATGATTAGCGTGGATGGAAGTAATATTGATACTAGTATTTTAGAAAATAGTAATATACAGTGGAGCCTGGATGGACAGGAAGAAGAAGATTTTGGGTCTTGGAATAAGATGTTGACAGACATTATTAGGCTCTCAGGTGATGCCAGTTATAATTACAAATCTGAAAATCCTTATTCTGTTAAACGCTACTATCCTGGCTCAACTCCACCAGAACTTACCACTAGCCAAGCTCACACAATCTATTGGAGATGGCTATATACTGATTCAATTGATAACTCCCTAGGTAACCAATTAACACCAGCTGAAGTAAAATTAAAAATATCCATTTCTGCAACTCAAGTCGATTAATTCTGTAATAATCATTAAAGTCTAGCTTCTTATATTATCTTCAGAAAATTATATATTTTATTTAAAGACAATTAAATTTTAAAAGAAGTTGTAACAAATAAAAATGAGCCAAAAAAGAAGCTATGATTTTAAGTCACAGCTTCTTTTTATATGAGCATGTATGTATCCTAGACCAAAGTCTCTAATACCTTAACAACTCCACCATCTAAGTTATTATCCGCTATATGCTTTGCTACAGCCTTTACCTCTTCTCTTGCATTAGCTACTGCATAGGATTCACCAGCCTGCTTTAACATGCCTATATCATTTATGTTATCACCAAAGGCCATAGTCTCATGGATTCCAATCTCTAGCTCTTGTTGAATTACAGCAAGAGCATTACCTTTATCTACCTTTAAATCCATAAAGTCTAGCCATCTTCCTCCAGCAATACTACATTTGAGCCTGTCATCCCATCTTGGGACCATTTTTTCAGCTACTTCATCTATTCCATCTTTTCTATATATAGACACTTTAATAATATCAAGATCCTCAGCTAAAACATCATCAACTATAGTAACATCATTCTTATAACCATTAATTAATAAGTCTTTAAAATGATCGTCATGACTTTCTATATATAATGTGTCTTTTACTGAAACAGTCATAAAACAATCTTCTAGTTGGCGGATTTCTTTAATAAGTTCTATTGCTAATGTTTTATCCATTCTATGTTCATACAGCTCTGTTCCTCTAACTACAACATAAGCTCCATTTTCTGCTACAAATATAACATCATCCTTAATATCTCTAAATAACCTTTTTATGCTTGGATACTGTCTACCACTTGCAGCAACAAAGATAATACCTTTTTCCTTTAATTCTAGAATTAGTTCAACAATTCTAGGATCTAATGTGTGATAACCGTCTTTTACTAAAGTACCATCAATATCTGATGCTATTAGTTTTATCATATTTTAAAAAATATCCTTTCTTTTTTTAATTTATGGTTAATGTATTTATATCAAATGTTACCATCTAGGTCAAGCTTATTTATTCATATTAGTAGTGACTGGCTTTTTTAAATATATTAGGAAATCCATGTGTTATCTCTTATAACTTGCCAATTATCATCTTTATAGCTAGCTTTGGCATCCCAGCCTATTCCACCATCTCCAGATCTCCATTTGCCAACTGTAGCGATTAATTCCTTTGAATCTTTATATTCCAGATTGGTTAATTCAATTAAAATTCCCTCATCAAAATACTTACCACCATCATTAATTATTAATCCTTGGTCTTCTAAATCTTCAAAGGTCGCACTTATTACATCCAATTTATATTTGTCTTTAACTATATTAAATAATACTTCTATTTCTGCTTTGGATAAGTTTATCCACTTACTAGTATCAAAGGCTATCATTGTAATCCCACTATTTAATCCAACATCTTCATTATATAAATCATCTATTATAGCGAAATATCCATCAATAAGAAGGTTTCTACCAAGAATTTCTACCTTAGATGCTGTTATTTGAGCAGGGTAAGACTCTGCTATAAGACCATCATATCTTATCTCTAACAAATCTCCAGAATTAAACTTAGGCAGTTGATTATCTTGATCTTCTTCTGAATTAGCTAATGATACATATATTTTATCAGATGAATTAAGTTCTGAACTTCCTTCTACAGGGGTTACCAGCAAACCTCCATTATGTTCAAGGACTGTAGCCTCAAAAGTTACTATATCTTCACCATCCACTCCACTAGCTCCATCATTATTAACACTACATCCTATAAATATCCAAGTTAGTAAAAACATAATCATAAATAGACTTACTTTTCTTTTAATCATTATTACCTCCTTGTCCTAATTATCTTATTATAATTTGATTATATTTCTTTAATTACATTATACATGCAAAAGGTGTTTTTAAACCTGATGCAAGCAAAACATAATATAAATTTAAGATATTAGGGTGGATTAATAGTCTATACCTTTGATATATCTTTTTTGATTACTACTTCCTCTAAAATCTAACTTAAGATTTTTTAGTTCTTCTACAAATTGTCCGTCTGTAATTTCATCTATATAATTAAGCCATTCTTTTTTATCTGCTGGAATTTCTTCAAACTTATAACCTGTCCATAAGGATATAGGTTTTTTCACTTCCCTCTTAATTCTTTTTAGCAAATGTAACAAATCATCATCCTGCTGTAATGGTTCTCCACCTAATATTGAAACGGCTTGAATATGAGCTTGCATGCATAATTCAATAAAAATATCCTCTATTTCCTTATTCCACTCTTTTCCTCCATCAAAATCCCATGTTTCTTTATTAAAGCAACCTTTGCAGCGAAATTTACATCCTTGTACAAACAATGATACTCTTATGCCTTTGCCATTTGCTATATCCATTTTCTTGATTTTCGCGTATCTCATGGTGATTTTCTTCCTTTTTATCTTTTTTATCCTATTCTACTTACAAAGAATGGGTCAAAAGTTTTCATTCTGACCCATTCATAAATATAAATTTTAATTTGTCTCTACATAATCATGTGTATCTAAGTGTACGTATCTCTCTTTGATTTCTTGAGTCCTACCCTTGTTAAAGAAGTTTGTACCTATATATCCACATGTTCTTCTTGCCACATTCATCTTGTCTTGGTCTCTATTACCACAGTTAGGACAATACCATTCCATATTATCATCTATCAATATCTCTCCATCAAATCCACATACGTTACAATGGTCTGATTTTGTATTAAGTTCCGCATACATGATGTTATCATAGATAAATTTAACAACTTCAAGTACTGCTTCAGTATTGTCTGTAAGGTTGGCTGTTTCTATATAAGAAATCGCTCCACCTGGTGATAGCTCTTGAAATTGACTTTCGAAGCAAAGCTTTGTAAATGGGTCAATTTCTTCTGTTACTGGTACATGATAACTATTGGTAATATAATCCTTATCAGTTATACCTTCTATAGTACCGAATCTTTTCCTTAAACATTGAGCGAATTTATATGTAGTACTTTCAATTGGACTTCCATATACACTATAGTCTACATGTTCTTCTTCTTTCCAGATATTACATTTGTCATTCATATATTGCATTACTTCTAAAGCAAACTCTTTACCCTTTTCATCTGTCTGACTATAACCTGTCATATATTTTACACATTCATATAAGCCTGCATAGCCAAGGGAAATAGTGGAATAGCCATTATGTAATAGTTTATCTATAGTTTCACCCTTTTCAAGCCTAGCCATACCTCCGTGCTGCCATAAGATGGGGGCAACATCAGATGGGGTTCCTTCTAGCCTTTCATGTCTAAGCTTAAGTGCGCGGTGACACAACTCAGTTCTTTCTTCCATAAGGGTCCAAAACTCATGAATATTTCCCTCTGATGAAAGAGCTATATCTACTAGGTTTAGGGTAACAACCCCTTGATTAAATCTACCATAGTATTTTGGCTTTCCATTTTCATCAACATATGGTGTTAAGAAACTTCTACAACCCATACATGGATAACATTGGCCATTGCCATTTTGGTCTACTTTTAGTTTAAGCATCATTTTTTCTGATATATAATCTGGTACCATTCTCTTTGCTGAACATTTTGCAGCAAGTTCTGTCAAATACCAGTATTCACTGTCCTCGTGTATATTGCTTTCTTCCAAAACATAAAGGAGTTTAGGAAATGCCTGAGTTATGTATACACCTTTTTCATTTTTAAAGCCAAGCATTCTTTGTTTAAAGAACTCTTCAATTAAAAGTGCTAATTCCGCTTTATATTCTTCAGTTTCACCAAGATACATAAAAACTGAAAGAAAAGGTGCTTGACCATTAGTTGTTGTCATAGAATTAACTTGATAATTAAAGGTTTGAACACTATCATTTATTTCTTTTATAAGATCTTCTTTTGCATACTTGGCACAAGTTTCCTCGTCAATATCTCTTTTTCGGTATTTACGCAAATGGCGCTTATAACTATCTCTTACAAATGGAGCTAAGTGAGTAAGGGTTATTGTTGTTCCACCATATTGGGATGAACTTACAGCTGTAATTATCTGTGTTGCTATTGTCATAGCTGTTATTAATCTCTTAGGTTTCTCAATCATTACTCCATTAATAACCGTTCCATTTTGTAGCATGTCTTCTAAGTCAATAAGACTGCAATTATATAATGTCTTTTGTGCAAAATAATCCATGTCATGAAAATGGATTATCCCTTCATTATGAGCCTGCAATACTTCTGGCGTCAATAAATATCTTTTAGAAATATCTTCACTGGTTATACCTGCAAGATAATCTCTTTGGGTTGTAACTATTTTAGTGTTTTTGTTTGAATTTTCTGAGTTCCAATATTCACTAGTTCCGTCAAGTAATTCTCCAATAGACTCATCTGTTGAATTTTTAATATTTCTTTGAAACTCACGTACTTTTCTATATCCTTCATAGGCCTTAGCTGTTAAACGCTGGTCTTTATCAATTAGTTTATTAAAGACTCTATTTTCAATGTCATAAACACTTACACACTCAAGATCTTGGCATTCTTCTTCAATCTCTATAGCGATATCTCTTGCAATTGTTTCTTTAACAATGCCGCTACCACCCTTCATTGCCTTAAGAATAGCCGCCTCAATTTTACTCTTGTCAAAATCTGTCAGTTTACTATTTCGCTTAAGTACTTTCATATGACCTTCCTCCATATCCCTAATAAAAGTTTATAACTCTTATTATAGTTGTAAATTATATACATATTTATGATAAATAATTTATTACCTATTTGTCTACTTTAACACTTCTATAGCTTTTTATCTAGGAAAAAAGCCAACAAAAATTAATGAAAGTTTTTGGCCTTTTGAGCTTTACAACTTCTAATGTTTTTCTTTCAGCCTTTTCACTAAATTATTCATTTCTTTTTTTAGAAATATAACATATAATAAATATAATAGTTAATTTTATATTTTCCTATAAAACAAAAGATTACAAGATGTAAACACATTTTATAATCTTACACAAAATGGAGGGTTTTACAATTATGAAAAAATTAAATTGGGGTGTTCTAGGTACTGCAAATATTGCAAAAACTGTTACTATTCCAGCTATGATGGAGGCCTATAATTGCAATTTATATGGAATTGCAAGTCGTGATATAGCCAAAGCAATAGAATTTCAGGACTTGTTCGCCTTTGAAAACGTATATGGAAGTTATGAAGAATTATTAGAAGATGATAACATTGATGTTGTTTATATTCCTCTTCCTAATAACCTACATGGAGAATGGATTAAGAAAGCGGCAAAGGCTGGCAAACATATTTTATGTGAAAAGCCTATTACTGGTTCCAAGAAGGAATTGGAAGAAGTTCTTGATGTGTGTAAGGAAAACAATGTACTTCTTATGGAGGCTTTTGCATATTTACATAGTCCTATAATTAAAGAAATCAAACAAGTTATTGATAGTGGAGAAATAGGCGAAATCACCTTTATAGAATCCACATTTCTAATACCTCCACCTTCTGCTGATAATATTAGGATGAAAAAAGATTGCTACGGAGGCAGTACTTATGATGTAGGTTGTTATCCAATAAGCCTAATACTTAACTTTGTAGGCGAAAAACCTATTAATGTAAAGGCAATTGGTGACTTTACAGAAGGTGGAATTGATGATTATTCAAATGTGTTTTTAAAATTTGAAAATGGTATAAAAGCAAATGCATTAAGTGGTATGTGCAGTGGTCAAAATGGTGACAGATTTTTCATTTATGGCAGTGAAGGTGTAATAGAGGCACCAATTGAATTTAACCAAGATGGTGATCTAACCTATCATATTGTTAAAGACAATCAAACAATTTCTAGGACTCTACGTGTACCTAATAATTATACCCTTGAGTTTGAGCAAATGGGAAGATGTATACTTAATGGCGAAGACCCATTGGTAAGTAATGACTTTTCTCTTTTAAATTCAGAAGTGATAGATATGGCCCTTGAATCTATGGGTTATTAATTTTATCTGCACTAGTAAGACTATGCATATATTTCGATTTACAAACAAATAGAAGTAATTTCTAGTAATTATATAAATAATCAAAATATTACATAAAACACC